>NZ_JAFAND010000100.1 GCF_019232825.1 Paludibacterium sp.
TGCGCTCGCCCATGCCGATCAGGACCACGCCGTTGCCGATCGGCATCACGTCGCCGCCTTCCAGCGTCGCCAGACCGTAGTCCTTGTCGCTGTCGCCCCACCATACGTTCACCTTGCCGGCGAAATACGGGTGGAACTGGTAAACCGTCTGCTGCAGCAGGGTTTCTTGACGGCGCGCCGGCCAGTACATCGGGTTGAGCGTCACGCCTTCGTACATCCAGCAGCTCGGGTCGCGCTGGAACAAGATGTTCGGCACGGCGGGCAATACGAAATCGGAGTGTTCCAGGTAGCCGCCGAACAGGCCCTTGGCGTCGAACGGCAGCTCGAACTTGGCGATGCCGCCGATCATGTGCTCGGCCAGTTGGAAGGAGGGCATTTCGTCGAGCCAGGCGCGCAGTTCCTTCTGCATGCCGATGCCGACATTGTCGGGGGTGACCTTGCGGTCCAACAGCCAGGCGCGGGCAGCCTTATCGTCCATCACGGTCGACAACGCTTCGGTCAATTCGATGACGTGCACGCCGCGGGCACGCATCTGTTCCACCATGTAGTCATGGTCTTTCTGTGCGCGTTCAACCCAGATCACGTCGTCGAACAACATGCTGTCGCAGTTGCCCGGGGTCAGACGTTTGTGAGCCAGGCCAGGACGGGCAACCATCACGCTGTGCAGTTTGCCGCATTCAGAATGGACACCAAACTTGGTCATCTTGCTTCCTTCTATCGCCATCTAATTGTGAAATGGTGCGCGGACGCCGCCCACGGGCGAGTCCAGCGCTGGCGTTCCGGGAAAGACCCCGACGCGCCGCATGCGCCGCATGCTTCGGAGCATGTCTGGAAACGGATTCAGAAACCCTGATACTCAGTTGCTTTGGAAAGGTTACTTAGAGTGAAAATTAGAATATTCTAAAACTCTTGAATAGTAACATTCCGATTTGCTGAGCTGCAATCATAGTAAGGAGATCACATTCGGGCAAAGAAGATTGATGCAATAATTGACGGAGATCAACTCATCAAGAATGCGTTTTATTGACAAATTTTGTCGCAAGGGGTATTAGGCGAAAGTTTGCGTCGCATTCCCGTAAGTCGCTTAAGATCCACGACACTTTCACATTAAAACCGGACCTTTTGGCACGCGCGCCAATTGCCAGTGGGTGTGGGCCCAAGACCACACTTCGGACAGGGACCCCAGCGCTTGTGGCGGGGGATGGCCGAGCCGGGACAGCGCCAACCGCAGCTGGCCCGCGGCGTCATCGGCCGAGATCGAGGGCGCGAGCGTCTGTTTGGAAAGTTTTTCACCGGCCGCATTCACCAACAACGGCAGATGGCAATATTCCGGCGTCGTCAGCGCCAAGCAGCGTTGCAGCCAGATCTGGCGTGGGGTCGACACCAGGAGATCGGCCCCGCGCACCACGTCGGTCACGCCCTGCGCGGCATCGTCGACCACCACCGCCAGCTGATAGGCCCAGAACCCGTCGGCGCGCAACAACACGAAGTCGCCGATGTCCCGCGGCAACTGCTGCGCATAGGCGCCTTGCAGACGATCGGCAAACGCGATCTCGCCGGCCTCTTCGACCGAGAGCCGCCAAGCCAACCCGGGAGCGGCGTCCAAGCCGAGCCCGCGGCAGGTGCCGGGATAGACCGGACCGTCGACGCCGCGCAGCGCCACCGCCTGGATCTCGCGCCGAGAACAGCGGCAACCGTAGGCTCTGCCCGCGCGCAACAACGCATCCAACGCCGCACGGTACAGGGCGTGGCGACGGCTTTGGTATTCGACCGAGCCGTCCCAGGCAAAACCGAAACGTTCCAGCGTGCGCAATATTTCGTCCGCCGCACCCGGCATCATGCGCGGCGTATCCAAATCCTCGATGCGCACCAACCACTCGCCGCCGCGCGTCTTGGCTTCCAAGAAGCTGCCGACGGCGGTCATCAACGAGCCCGCGTGCAACAGGCCGGTGGGACTGGGCGCGAAGCGCCCGCGGTAAGACGACGATTCGGAATGACAAGACATCGATTAAAATGACAATCTATACGATCAAACAAAGGGGAACACGACGATGGCCTACGTTGTAACGGATGCCTGCATCAAATGCAAATATACCGACTGTGTCGATGTCTGCCCGGTCGACTGCTTCCATGAAGGGCCGAATTTCCTCGCCATCGATCCCGACGAGTGCATCGACTGCACGCTGTGCGTGGCGGAATGCCCGGTCGAGGCCATTTTCGCCGACGACGATGTCCCGGCCGGCCAGCAGGCCTTTATCGCGCTGAACGCCGAACTCGCCAAGAAATGGCCAGTGATCATTCAGAAAAAAGACCCGCTGCCCGACCACGCGCAATGGGCCGACGTCAAAGACAAGCTGCCTCTACTGGAGAAATGAGGCCGCGCTAGCGAAATGGTGCGTTCGCGCAGCTAGAACAAATCGATGCCGCCCTGCCAATCGGCGCCGGCGATGCGCTCGCGATACTGGCGTTCGCGCAGCACCAGCTTCGCCACCTTGGCGGTGTTGAGCCGGCGGATCATCACCTTGCCGCTGTCGGTGAAAAAATACACCTTGCGCGCGCTGTCTCCCAACAGATCGCTGGCGATAATCGGAATACGCTCCAAATCCAGATAGCGGCGGACGAAATCGGCGTTGAGCTCGCCGACGTTGACCACGTTCATGCCGTCGAGCACCTTGCCGGCGCCAAATACCTTCGCCTGCAACCGATCGCGCCGGGCGCCGCGCTTTTGCATCTCGGTAATCAACAGCTCCATGGCCTGGACGCCGAAGCGCGCCGACAGGCTGTCCGACGTCGTCACGCTGCTGCTCTGCGGCAACATGAAATGGTTCATGCCGCACACGCCCACGACCGGATCGCGCAGGCAGGCCGCCACGCAAGAGCCCAACACGGTCACCAGCAGCGAATCGGCATGCGTGGCGACGAAATCGCCCGGCAATAGCTTGACCGCGGGCAGATGAAACTGCGGGTCAAAGTAGTCCAAACCGCGCCGGGTGCGAGCCATGATGCCGTCAACCCGTGTTCAACCGCTCGAGCACGCGCGGCGCCAATTGTTCCAGCGAACAGATCTCATCGACGCCCCCCTGTGCAACCGCCGCCGCGGGCATGCCATAGACGATGCAGCTGGCCTCGTCCTGCGCCAGCGTATAGGCGCCGGCTCGGCGCATGGCCAGCATGCCGCGCGCGCCGTCCTTGCCCATCCCGGTCATGATCACCGCCACGGCGTCGCGCCCGACCCGCTCGGCGGCCGAGTCGAACAGCACGTCCACCGACGGCCGGTGGCGATTGACCGGTTCGCCGCGGTCGAGTGCGATGTACCACCCATTCGTGCCGCGGCAGATGCGCATATGAGAATGGCCGGGCGCGATGTACGCGGTATTGCGGCACACCGGCTCGCCGTCGATCGCCTCCTTGACGTGCATGGCGCACAAGCCATCGAGCCTGGCGGCGAACGAGGCGGTGAAGTTCTCCGGCATGTGCTGCACGATCAGAATCGGCGGGCATTCGCCCGGCAAGCTGCCGAGAAACGCGCGGATGGCCTCGGTGCCGCCGGTGGACGCGCCGACAAACACCAGCGCATTGGGGTTGAGCGCTCCCGAGGTCAATCGCGGCAAGCGCGCCGCCTTGGCGGCGACCGCGCGCGGCAAGCGGTTCTTGGCGGCCGCCGCCACGCGGATCTTATCGCGGATCTCGCTGGCGTAAGCCTGCATGCTGGCGTTGATATTGCTGTCCGGCTTGGGCATGACATCCACCGCGCCGAGCTCCAACGCGGTCAACGCGGTGTCAGAGCCGGCTTGCGTCAACGTGGAGATCATCAGCACCGGCGTTGGGCGCAGTCGCATCAAACGACGCAGGAACTCGATGCCGTCCATGCGCGGCATTTCCACGTCGAGCGTGATCACGTCCGGATCGGTCTCGCGGATGCGCTCGCGCGCCACCAGGGGATCGGCGGCGGTCGCGACGACCTCCATGTCGTCCGCCTCGTTGACGATGTTGGTCAACAGACTGCGAATCAGTGCCGAGTCGTCCACCACCACGACCCGGATCTTGGGAGCGGAAAGCGTCATGAGCCCCTGCCCGCCTTACGGTAAGCCGTTCTACCGCAGGGCACGAATGCGTCGGTAATCAATTGAATATTCTCCGAATGCCCCAGGAACAACAGAGCATGTGGCTGCATATGATCGGCAAGACGTTGCAGGATGGCCCGTTGTGTCTGGTTGTCGAAATAGATCATGACATTGCGGCAAAACACCGCGTCAAATAAGCCAATATCCGGCCAACGATCAGCCGCCAGGTTGAGCTGGCCAAATTGAATGGCCGCGCGCAGCCCGGGTTTGACTCGCACGAACCCCTCCTGCTTGCCTTTGCCGCGGAGAAAATGCGCTTTCAGCTGCGTTTTGCTCAGCAAGGCGATCCGCTCCTCCGGATAGACCCCCGCGGCGGCGGTTTTGAGCACGTTGGTATCGATGTCGGTCGCCACGACCTCGATAGGGCACGGCCGCGGCAACGGGGCCTCGGCCAGCGTCATGGCCACCGAATAAGGTTCCTCGCCCGTGGAAGCGGCGGCGCTCCACACACGGTAGAGCGCTCCGGCGCCGGCATGGTGGCCAAAGTGCTTGGCCAGCATCTCAAAATGATGCGGTTCACGGAAAAACGCCGTCAAATTGGTGGTCAGCGCATTGACGAACGACTGCCACTCCGGATGCGCCGGATCCGCCGACAACACGTCAAGGTAGACGCTAAAGCGCTTCTCCCCCATCGCGCGCACGCGCCGCGCCAGGCGCGCATAGGCCATATCGCTTTTGGCTTCCGACAAAGCGATGCCGGCATGGCGGTACACCATGTCGCGCACGCGGCGGAAATCCGCGGCGGTAAAAGTCAAGTCACGGTCGTCAGTCGACATGCGGTCTTCACGCCGGGAGGCGTTCTGCGCCGCCCCCGGCCTCGTTCAAGATCAAAACTCTTCCCACTCGCCATCCTCGTCGCGCGACGCCATTTCCTTGGCCAAACGCACCGGTATCGGCGAGGGACGCCCATCGGCCTTGGCCGGCACCCGCTCCGTCGGCGCCTCGCGGCTCAACCTCGCCATCTGCGCCGGTCGCACCGGCGTGGCCGCCGGCTTCACGGCAGGCGGCACGCTGTCGCGTCGAGCGAACTTATCGGCATCCTTCAACTTGAACAGCGACACGGCCTCGACCAAAATGCGCGCCTGCTCTTCCAGCGACTCGGCCGCGGCGGCGGCTTCCTCGACCAGCGCGGCGTTCTTTTGGGTGTTCTCGTCCATCTGCGTCACCGCCAGGTTGACCTGTTCGATACCGGCGCTCTGCTCCCCGGACGCGGCGGAAATTTCGCTCATCAGGTCGGTCACCCGCGTGATCGAGGCGACGATTTCCTGCATCGTGCGCCCCGCCTCGTCCACCAGGCGCGAGCCGGATTCGACTTTTTCCACCGAATTGCCGATCAGCGCCTTGATTTCCTTGGCGGCCCCAGCGGAACGCTGCGCCAGATTGCGCACTTCGCTCGCCACCACGGCAAAACCTCGACCCTGCTCGCCGGCACGCGCCGCCTCGACCGCGGCATTAAGCGCCAGGATGTTGGTTTGGAACGCGATGCCATCGATCACGCTGATGATGTCGACGATCTTCTTGGCGCTCTCGTTGATCTCGCTCATGGTCGACACCACCTGGCCAACGACCTGGCCGCCGCGCGAGGCGATATCGGACGAGCCGATGGCCAGCGCGTTGGCCTTTTTGGCGTTATCCGCGTTCTGACGCACGGTGCTGGTGATTTCCTCCATGCTCGACGCGGTTTCCTCCAGGCTTGCGGCCTGCTGTTCGGTGCGGCTCGACAGGTTGGCGTTGCCGGCGGAGATTTCCCTCGCGGCGGTATTGATCGAGTCGGTCGATTCCTTGATGTTCTGCACGATCTCGCGCAGCCGCTCGACCGTGGTATTGGTATCCTGCTTCAACGTACCGAACAGCCCCTGATAATCGCTGTGAATGGTGTGCGTCAGATCGCCGCGCGCCACGGCGGAGAGCACGTTGGCAATATCCTGCAAGCCTTGGCTCGTGACGTCCAACAGGCTATTGAGCCCTTCGCCCAGCGACTTGAAGAACCCCTCCTTGCCTTCCAACTGCACGCGCTGCGCGAAATCGCCATGCGCCGCGGCGGCGACGATTTGCGCCACTTCCTCCTCGACGCGGACTTCCAACGTGCGGTCGCGCCACTCCACCGCCGTGCCGAGCCGTTCACCGGTCACGCCGAACACCGGGCTCGCCGCCAGCGCGAAGGTGCGCCCGCCGACCTTGATCTGATTGCGGTAACTGCCGCGCAGGCTGCCGAGCAGATCGCGCTGGTGCGCCGGGTTCTTGTGGAAGGCATCGAACGAGCGCCCCAGCAGGCTTCTGGCTTCAAAGGACGGCAGATCCTTGCGGATATCGGCCTCGGCCGTCTGCATCATGTCTTGCGCGCTGCGGTTGAGATAAATGATGGTGCCGTTGGGGTCGGCGATCATCACGCTGGTGCCGACGTTATCGAGCGCGCTACGCACGCGGATGTTCTCGATGGCCTTTTGCGCCGCCTTGCTCATAAAGGCGAACAAACTGCTGTCGTCGCCCTTTTTCAATTTAAGCGTGGTGGTGATTTCGCCGGCTGCCAATTCCTGCATCAGTTGACGCGCTTCGGCCGGCTCGCCGCCCAATTCCTTCATCAGGGAACGGGTGATCAGCCAACCGGCGGCCAACGACACGAACAAGGCCACCGCGGCGGAGATGGAGAGCAAGCTTTCCGCCCGCAGCGCATCGGTAGCCGACTGCGATGCGATATCCTGCGACTGGGTCTCTTCCAAATGGATCAGCTTCCCGACCTGGTCCATGTAGGCAAGCTGATCGGTGCGCATGTGGTCGAGCAAGTACTTGCGCGCCTCGTCTTTCTTGCCGTCCTTGAACAGCTGCAGGAAGGTCACATAGTCGTTGCGGTAGACGACGCGGGTCGCCTGCACATCCTGCTGAATGCGCATGCTCTCCTCGCTGCCCGGTATGGCGGCGAGACGATTCATGGCGTCGGTCACCAATTGACTCGCCGAGTTGGCCTGTTGCAGCTGACTGCTGATCAGATTGGGATCCTCCGCCAATAACACGGTGCGCACCGACCGGGCGTGCAAGTTGACCGCGTCGATCACATCGTTGGCCGCCTTGGCGCGCGGCACGTGCACCATGGAGGTTTCCTGGATACCCGCGCGCAGCCCGCTGATCTGCATCACGGCGATGCCCATGCTGGCGGCGATCACCAAGATCACCAGGCCAAAGCCAAGCGTCAGCCGATGCTTCACTTTCATGCTAGCCATTTGACACACCTCCCTGTATTTGTCCGTTTTGGGCATGGCGTTCAACTTCCATCAAACTCATCTGCGCGCTGCTCATCAGGCGCTCGATATCCAGCACGATCACCATACCCTCGCCCACCGGCATCAGCCCCTCGATATAGGCCGTATCCACTGCCGCGCCGAACTCCGGCGCCGGGCGGATAGCCTCCGGCTTGAGCTGAATCACATCGGAGACGCCGTCGACCACGATGCCGAGCGTGCGCCCCAGGACATTCAGGATGATGACCACGGTAAACGGGGTATAACTGGCGTCGCCGAGCTCGAATTTGAGCCGCATGTCGACGATCGGCACGATGCTGCCGCGCAGGTTGATCACCCCCTTGATGAAGGCCGGCGCGCCGGCGATGCGGGTCACCGATTCGTAACCGCGGATTTCCTGGACCTTGAGGATGTCGATTGCGTACTGCTCGGCGCCGAGCGTGAAGACCAGCAGCTCTCTGACCGAGGTTTCGGCAGGGTCGTCGATGTCGGTTGAAGTCATGTCACTCCCCCTCTGCGAGCGCGGCCTCATGCCGCGCGGTTTATTCGGCCGCCATCGACGCCTGCGCCTGCGCCTGCGCCGTCTTCTGATTGCGCCGAACAATGGTCGTCACGTCCAGGATCAGCGCCACCTGCCCATCGCCCATGATGGTGGCGCCGGACAAGCCGTCGACCTTGTGGTAATTGGTTTCCAGATTCTTCACCACGAATTGCTGCTGGCCGATCAGGTCGTCGACCATCAGCGCCACCCGGGTATCGTCGCATTCGACGATGACCAGAATGGCCTCGGTGGGCGCCTCGCGCGCCTCGGGCACCCTGAACCATTGCGCGAGCGCTACGATCGGCAAATATTCGCCGCGCACGTTGACCACACGGCCGCGACCGGCGACGGTTTTCACGTCCTCGGCGCGCGGCTGCAGCGACTCCAGGATGAAGGACAGCGGCAGAATGTAGGTTTCCTGCCCGATGCGCACCGACATGCCGTCCATGATCGCCAACGTCAGCGGCAGGTGAATGCCGATCGTGGTGCCGTAATCGCGCAGCGAGTCGACCTCCACCCGGCCGCCGAGCGACAGGATATTGCGCTTGACCACATCCATGCCGACGCCCCGGCCGGACACGTCGGTAATTTGCGCCGCGGTGGAAAACCCCGGCTCGAAAATCAGATTCCACACCTCGACGTCGCTCATCGCGTCGCCCACCGGCATGCCCCGCTCGCGCGCCTTGGCGAGAATCCGCTCCCGGTCGAGGCCAGCGCCGTCGTCGGTCACCTCGATGACGATGCTGCCACCCTGATGGAAGGCCCTGAGCGTCAGCTGCCCCTGCGGCGGCTTCCCCTTGGCAATACGCGCCTCGGGGGGTTCGATACCGTGGTCCAGGCTATTGCGCACCAAATGCGTCAGCGGATCGGCCAGTTTTTCGATGAAGCTCTTATCGAGCTCGGTGTTCTCGCCCACCATGCGCAACTCGACCTGCTTGTCGAGTTTGTGGGCCATGTCGCGCACCACACGCGGGAAGCGGTTAAAGACGAACGCCACCGGCGTCATGCGAATCGACATCACCGCTTCCTGCAGTTCACGGGAATTGCGCTCCAACTGATTGATGCCATTGAGCAGGCGCTCGTTTTCCGCGGGATCGAGTTCGGTTCCCGATTGCATCAGCATCGATTGGGTAATGACCAGTTCGCCGACCAGATTCAGCAACAAGTCGACCTTCTCGATATTCACGCGGATGGAATTTTCCAGGCCCCCGGCGGCCGTGGCCGCGGCGCGTTCAGGATGGGCGCCGCCGGACGCCGGACGCGAAGCCGGCGGCTCATGCGCCGGCGCTGCAGTGGCGTCGGCAGGCGGCACGGGGTCGAACAAGCCGAAGCCGGCGTCCTCCTCCGGCGCGGTAGGGGCAGTTTGCGGCGTAAACAACCCAAACCCGTCCTCCTCCAGCATCACCTCGGGGTCCGGCGCCGCCGGCGCGCCGAGAAACAAGCCAAACCCCTCGTCTTCCTCCTCGCCCTGGTCGCGCGAGACGCGGAACAGCGCCGGATCCAGGGCAAAAGCCAGCGTTTCACACATCTCCGGCAAGTCGAGTTCGCCCAGGAGACGCAGCACCCACGGCCGGTCCGGCGCGAGCCCCCCCTCCTCGACCACGGTCAGCGCGCCATGCTGACCCAGTTGCGTGATGAGCGCCGCGGCGTCGACGTTTGGCGCCGGGTCGATCTGGATCAATAGCGCGTGCTCCACGGCCGGCTGCGCCGTCGGCGCCGCCTGGACGGCCGCGTCCGCGGCATCGGCCAGTCCCAGCGCGTCGAGCTCGCCTTTGATTTGTTCGATGTCGCTCAACGCCACCGGCGCACCGCCGCGATGGCCGGCCAACAGCGCTGCCAGCACGTCCTTGGCACGCAGAAAGGCATCGACCATGGGCGCGGTCAGGGTGAGCGCGCCCTTGCGCACCCGGTCGAGCAAATTCTCCAGCACATGGGTCAGCTCGGCCAAATCCGCGAAGCCGAACGTGGCGCTGCCGCCCTTGATGGAATGCGCGGCCCGAAAGATGGCGTTGAGCGCCTCGGCGTCGGGCGCGGCCAAGTCGAGCGCCAGCAACAACGACTCCATCGAAGCCAGATGCTCGTCCGTTTCATCGAAGAACACCTGATGAAACTGCGACATATCGATCGACACGGACACCCTCGCTTTCCGGCATGCGGGCCGCTTTGGCCCAGAGTGTGGCTAACGTCGCGCTAGAATAGGCTGCTAGCCGATCAGACGTTTGACGACGTCCAGCAGCTTCTGCGGATCGAATGGCTTGACCAGCCAACCGGTGGCCCCGGCGGCGCGTCCCATGGTCTTCATCTGCTCGGTCGATTCGGTGGTCAGCATCAAAATGGGCGTGCTGCCATAGACCGGCAACTTGCGCAGCGCGCGGATCAAGGACAGCCCGTCCATGCCCGGCATGTTCTGATCGGTCAGCACCAGATCGAAGCGCGCCGCCTGCGCGGCGGTCAATCCGGCCTGGCCGTCTGGCGCTTCCGTGATGTCGTAGCCGGCGCTTTTCAGCGTGAAACTCACCATTTGCCGGATCGACGCCGAGTCGTCCACGGTCAATATTTTTTTTGCCATGCTCCCCCCGTCAGAAAAGATCTATGCTGCCGCCGCCCATCTCCGTTTGCAGAACGGGGGAATGCGACAACCTCTCCCCAATCGCGTGCAACTGCGCCTGCACATCCTCCGGCGGTGCCTCCCCCAGCAAAGCCAGCGCTTCTTCGACGCCCCCCAACCGACGACGAATATGGTCGAGCAGTTGTGTGGTCATATCCTGGAATTGCAGGCAACGCACCGCGTCGCCGACGTCGGTCGATAGTTTCGCCACGCCGACGCGCAGCATGGACAGCGATGCCGTCATGCTTTCGTCTAGTTCTTCGATATGCGAGGAGGTCTCCGACAAACGCTGCTTGGCCTGCAAGGTGAACATCATGTCTTGGGAAGCGACCTGGTTGATCAGGTTCTCGGCGTCGCCGACCGAATGGCCCACCTTGGTGATCAGCTCGCGGATCTGGCCGCTGAAGGACTCGGTGCGGCTGGAAAGATTGCGCACTTCATCCGCCACCACGGCAAAACCGCGGCCGAGTTCGCCTGCCCGCGCCGCCTCGATGGCCGCGTTGAGCGCCAGCATATTGGTTTGGTTGTTGATGCTGCCGATCTCATCCAACAGCGCATTGACCGAGTTGACTTCGCCGACGATGCGCTCCATCTGCTCCACCAGCAGAATGGCCGATTTGCTGTTCTCGACGGTTTTGGCGACGAACGTCTCCATGGTCTGGGAAATTTCGTCGACGAATTGCTTGAAGGAAATACCGTAGGTGGTGGCCTGCTGCGAGGTCGATTCGCCCCGGGCCAAGCTTTGCGCCAGATCCAATTGTTCCTGGGCTTCGGTGGCCAGCTCCGCGAAGCTTTTCACCAAGGTATCGACCGCCTCGCTGATCAGCGTCCGCGTGCGGTCGACCTCGGTTTGGGCTTCGGCGGCCTGCGCCAAGGCAAAGTGGCGAGGCGCCATGGTCCAGTCGGGCCGGCGCTCGGCGCTCGGCACAGCCGTTTGCGCCGCCCTCGGCGGATCTGATGGCCTGGCGGCGCAGAACCCGACACCGAGCATCAACACGCAGCCGATCAGCGCCACGCCCCAGACAGACTCGAAGAATGCCGGCACCAACAGCAATAGGACGCATCCTGCCAGCGCAACCCAAACAGCACGACCTCGCCACTTTACGCCGCCTGTCGACATCTTCATGCCCTATGAATGGAAATGGTTATTGAACTATTTCTTGATCATACATAAACGGACTTAATGCAAGATGTTTAATGCAGTTCTTCTCGCTATGCATTTAACAAGCAGCGAGCATGCGCAACAACGGCAGTGAAATAACCTACTTATCAGGGATGAATAAGACTATTTGCGAGGCGTCATCAACAATGCCAGGCGCTTTCGCTATTGGAATCGTTCTCATCGAGAATGATGGATGCGCCTTGGAGGCACCTTGAGCGAGATCAACAAACTCGACTGCCGCCAGTTCCCGGCATAGCGCCGCGACGTCCGCGCCGTCGCTGGCCAATAGCCACTGGTGGCCGGGCCGCAAAGGCGCGACCTGTACGATGGGACAGGGACAATCGGCCAGCCCGAGCGGCGGCTGCGTCGACGGATAGGTCATCAGGGACTGGCCGGCGCGTAGACAGAGAACCGGCGGCATGCCGGCATTAACCACCGCCAGCGTCCCGGCGGTGAAATCCATTTCCACCAGTGCGGCGGCGACAAAGCGCCCCCTGGCCAGGCGGGCCGCCTGATGGTGGCAAAGCTGCGTCAACGCGTCCGGCGACAAGTGTGCCGTGCGCAGCAACCTCACAACATCCAGCATGAACTGCGCCACATCCAGCGCGGCGATGTCGCCGTGGCCGATGGCGTCGGCCAGCACCGCTAGCGCCCGGTCGCCCTGGCGCCAGTACAGCGCCATGTCCCCGCCCACCAGGTCGGTCGGCGACACGGCGATTTGTACCGCACGGGTATTCAAGGGAACAGTGGCAACGCTCAAACGGCCATTGGCCAATGTCAGCGCCGCCCCGGCAAGGCAGGCAGGGGACAGCTCACCCTCTACCCACATCCAGGCGAGCAAACGGTCGCCGAGCCAAGCGGTATCCAACGGCTGAGCGAACAGATCGCAGTGCGGCGGAAATGCCTTCTCCGGCGTCTCTACGCCGAAACACCAGCACGCGCACCCCAGGCCGTCCAACGTGCAGCTGGCGGACAACTGCCCCGCCTCCAGCACCAGGAGCGACGACGGCGCCGTCGGCACCTCGCCGGGCTCATCGATGAATTGCCACGCAAAACTGGAAAGCCAGGGGTCCGCGCCTATTTGACGGCGCGTGGTCTCGGAGACCAGCGCATAAAGTCGCATGCGGCCCCCGCGCGTGCTAACGAATGTTGAACATTTTGTTGAAGCAGGCGATCTCCAGCACTTGCTGCACCGTGTCGTGGCAGTTGATGAGCGACAACGATTTCTTTTGCAATGCCGCACGCTCTTTCAACAGCAACAGCATACCCAGTGCCGAGCTATCCAGAAAAGGCACCTGATCGAAATCGACCAAAATCTCGGAGACCTGCCCATTGTCGAGCAATTCTTGACTCGCCTGGCGAAAGTCTTTGTGCATGTTGAAATCGAACTGGCCCAGCAACACCAGTCTACCGACACCGCCTTCCACTTTCACAACCGGCCTCATTGTGCTCTCCGTAGATGGTCCGCCTGGCCCTCATTGGCTAAGCGGCAGAAAGAAATCAAACCTTGCGCCCCCTTGCGGCCGGTTGCGGCAATCGACATGCCCCCCAAGCTCTTCGGCCACCTTCTTGACGATCGCAAGTCCCAACCCTGTTCCGCCGGAGCGCGTGGTGTAAAACGGCTCAAACAGCCTCGCCTGCTCCGCTTGCGCGATCCCGGGACCGGCATCCAGCACCTGCAGACAAACCATGCCATCGGCTTGGGATATGGCCAATTCGATGCGGCTGCCTTCGGGCGAGAAAAACAAGGCGTTTTCCAACAAATTGGTCATCGCGCCCAGCAAGGCCTTGCGGTCTCCCATCACCGTTATGGCAGACGGGGGCACGGTAGCGCAAACGAATTCGATATTACGCGCTTGGCATTGTGGAAGAAATACCGCATGCAAATCGTCTAAAACGATAGCGAGATCGAGCGGTTCGCATTCCATTACCTGTCCGCGCACAAATCCAAGCATATTCTGGATCAACCCCTCCAAAGCCTTGAGGCGCGTCAATATCTTGTCAATAAAACGGTTACGATCTTCCTCTTTCAAATCGGTTTTTTTAAGATTAGCTGCATACAGTAATGCAGTAGATAATGGCGTGCGCAATTGATGCGCCAACGAGGCGGCCATACTGCCCATGGCTGCGAGTTTTTCCTGGCGAGCCAGCTCGCCGGAAAGCTGATTGAGCCGGGTGACATCGTGCAACAAAGCGATCTTCCCCCCCGACCCGGGCAGATCCTTGTATTGCAGCGTCAGGTGACAACCGTTTTCCAGCCGGTAGGACTGGGCCAGTTCGGTCGGTTGCAGCAACGGCAGAACGTCGCCCCACGCCTCACCCAGCACATGGCGCCCCAGCATCTGAATGGCGGTCGGATTTTCGGACACCACCCGGCCCTCGTCGGAGAGTTCGATGACGCCGGCCGGCAGCGCCTCAAGCAGCATGCCCAGCCGTTCTGCCAGGCTGGCGTTGGCTTCGACCTGCTGCCTAAGCGCGTTGTTGGCTTCGTCGAGCTGAAGATTCAGTACGGCGACCTGTCCTTCCAGCTGACGGTAGGCGCCAATGAGCTGATCCGAAACGGCATTGAATTGTTCGAATGCCGCTTCGAGTTGCTGTTGCTCCGGCAACTTTGAAACATTTTTTGCCATTTTATTTGCGGTATTTGTAAAAAGCAGTTAATCAGTATGATAATGAGACAACGTAATCTGGGTATACTAGACGCATGCCATAGCGCATACGTTAAAAAATATCGGGAACTCCCCATAACTGGCGTATAAAGGGAGTGTGTACGCCACACAACAAGCGCTGCGGAGGTTGCTGTGTCAGAGCTTCTAAAAAAAATCGATGCCCGAACCAAGCTGGCTGGTACCAATAAACTTGAAATCCTGCTGTTTTCGTTGGGATTCGACCAACGCACCAATCGGAAGGAAGTTTTCGGCATCAACGTCTTCAAAGTGCGCGAAGTTATGCGCACGCCTGAGATTACCACCGCACCGGAAATGCCTTCCTCGGTGGAAGGCATGGTCAGTCTGCGCGGCTCGCTCGTGCCCGTCATCGATTTGGCGAAATACTCCGGCATCGTCACCAACAGCAAGCCGGAGATCATGATCGTCACCGAGTACAACGGCCACACACAGGGCTTCCTGGTCGAATCGGTGGACACCATCCTGCGGCTTGACTGGTCGGCGATGCGCATGCCGCCCGATATGATCACCAACCGCATGGCGGGCCTGGTGACCGCGGTCACCGAGCTCGAGGACGGCACGCTGGTGATGATGATGGACGTGGAAAAGGTCCTGGCCGAGACTGCGCTCTCCGACGACTCCCACCTCTATATCAACGTCAAGCCGATCAACGAAGACCGCATGATCTTCTTCGCCGACGACTCGGTAGTGGCACGCAAGCAGATCGAGCGCACGCTCGACGCGATGAATATCAAGTACGCCCAGGCGATCAACGGTGCCAAGGCCTGGGAAGAACTGCAACGCATGGCCATGCAGGCCGACCTAGCCAATCGCAAGCTGTCCACCATCCTGCATCTGGTATTGACCGATGTGGAAATGCCGGAGATGGACGGCTACATGCTGACCAAAATGATCAAGAGCGACCAGCGCTTTCAGGGCATCCCGGTGCTGATGCACTCCTCCCTGTCCGGCGCTTCCAACCAGAAGCTCGGCGAATCGGTCGGCGTGGATGCCTACGTATCGAAGTTCGAGCCGCAAAAGCTGTCGATGAAACTGCGTGAGATGCTGAAGCTGGAAGAAGAATAATAACGATCTGACAGGAACAGGAAGGGACAGAAGATGGCAGCCAACGACGCCTCCTTGCTGGCAACGGTCGATGCCCGCACCAAACTGGCAGGTTCCAACAAAATGGAGATCCTGCTGTTCTCGCTGGGTACGCGCGAGACGTTCGGCATCAACGTTTTCAAGGTTCGCGAAGTCTCGCAAACCCCGGCCATTACCAAATCGCCCAACATGCCGATCGGCGTGGTGGGCGTCTTGTCGCTACGCGGCAATATCATCCCGGTGATTTCGCTCGCCAAGTTCGTTTGCCCGGATAACGCGGCGCGGCGGTTCGACACGATGATCGTGACCGAATTCAACAAGAGCACCCAGGCGTTTCTCGTCGATTCGGTCGACCGTATCATCCGCGTCGACTGGGACAAGGTGCGCGCGCCGGACAACATGATGATCACCAGCGCCGCCGTGCAATCGAACCTGATCACGGCGATCACCGAGCTGGACGACGGGAAGCTGGTATCGATCCTGGACGTCGAGCAGATCCTGGCCAGCGTGACCGGCGAAGCGCGCGTGCCGGACGTACCGCAGGCACAGCTCGGCACAGACCAATACATGTTCTTCACCGACGACTCGGCGGTGGCGCGCAAGGAGATTTCCAGCGTGCTGGAGAAGATGGGGATCAAGTTCCAGCAGGCGACCAACGGCCGCGAAGCCTGGGAACGCCTTCAGATGTTCGCCTCGCGCAATTGGCCCGAGGGAGAGTCGCTGCACGACTATCTCAAGGTCATTCTGGTCGATGCCGAAATGCCGGAAATGGATGGCTACGTGCTGACAAGGCTGATCAAATCCGACCATCGCTTCAACGGCATCCCGGTGATCATGCATTCGTCGCTCTCCTCGAACGCCAACCGAGCCATGGGTTCGAGCGTCGGGGTGGATGCCTACGTGGCGAAATTCGATCCAGTCGCATTGGCGGAAACTTTGATTCCGTTCTTGCAAAGGTAATGGTTTAGAATAGTCCTTTTGGATTAAATAATTTCGGGATGTATCTTGATGCCAGACAAGAATATGCGCTTCCTCGTGGTGGACGATTTCTCCACGATGCGCCGGATTGTACGCAATCTGCTGAAAGAACTCGGCTTCACCAACGTGGATGAAGCCGAGGACGGTCAGGTCGCGTTGCACAAGCTCAAGACCCAGCACTACGACTTCGTAGTGTCTGACTGGAACATGCCCAATATGACCGGTATTGAGCTTTTGAAAGCGGTTCGGTCCGAGCCCACACTCAAGGGCCTGCCGTTCATGATGATTACCGCCGAAGCCAAGCGGGAAAACATCATAGAAGCGGCCATGGCAGGCGCCAGCGGTTACATCGTCAAGCCTTTCACCGCGGCGACACTGGAAGAGAAGATGAACAAGATCTTCCAGGCCATGAATAAATAAAACGGACCCGCCAGGGGCCTGCATCAGGAGGAATGATCGTGCCGGATCACATCTTGGAAAACGGCGACTCGCCGGAGCTCGAAGCGCTCTTCGACTCCATTTCGCACCAAACGCTGGACAGTATTGAACCCGCGCAAACCGCGCCCGCCGCGGTCGCGCCCGAAGCCCCCGCGGCGGCGGAAGCAGCCATCGTCCCGCAAGCGCTGGTGACCGACCCAAGCCAGGTCGATCCGGCGATCATGTACGAACAGATCGGCCAATTGACGCGCAAGCTGCACGATGCCATGCAGTCGATGGGCTACGACAAGTCGCTGGAAAGCATGGTCGACGTGATTCCTGACGCCAAGGACCGTCTGACCTACATCGCCACCCTGACCGAGAGCGCCGCCGAGCGCGTGCTCAACGCCACCGACGTGGCCAAGCCGATTCAGGACACGCTGGAGAAAAATGCCGAGGCGCTCAGCAAGCGCTGGGACATGCTGTTCGCCAACCAGATGTCGGTCGGCGATTTCAAGCAGCTGGCGCAGGAAACCCGCGGCTTCCTCGCGGGCGTGCCCGAGCAGACCCAGGCCACCAGCACCCAGCTATTGGAAATCGTCATGGCGCAGGATTTCCAGGATCTGACCGGCCAGGTCATCAAGAAGATGATGGATATGTTCAAGGGTATCGAGCACGAGCTGGTATCGTTCCTGATCGCCTACTCGCCAACCCTGAAGAAAGTGGATGTCGACACCAGCCTGCTCAACGGGCCGGTGGTCAACCCGGAAGGTCGCTCTGATGTGGTGACCAGTCAGCAGCAGGTCGACGACCTGCTGGAAAGCCTGGGATTCTAACAAAGTCGTGAGTCTTAGTACGAGGTGTCACCATGAGTGAATTCGGCGGAATGGAAGAGCTGCTGCAGGACTTTCTGATGGAGTCGAACGACCTGCTATCGGATGTCGACAACAAGTTGGTCGAACTGGAAAAGCGCCCGGACGACACCGCTTTGTTGAACGACATCTTCCGGGGGTTCCATACCATCAAGGGCGGGGCCGGCTTTCTCAACGTGAACCCGATGGTCACGCTGTGCCACCGCACGGAAAACCTGTTCGACAAACTGCGTAACCGCGAGTTGAGCCTGTCGCCCGAAGTGATGGACGTGATTCTCAACGCGACCAGCGTCGTACAGGAAATGTTCGGCACCCTCGGACAAGGATTGATGCCCCAGCCGGCCGACGCGGGCCTGCTGGCCGCGCTGGACGCGGTACTGGCGGGCGAGAGCCCCGTCAGCGTCGCAGCGCCCGCCCCCGCCCCCGCCGAACCCGCGGCCGCACCGGCGGAAGGCGGTCCGGACTGGAACGCGCTGCATCAGAGCGTCACCGGGGCAAGCCCGGCCCCGGCCGCTGCGCCGGCGCCAGAGCCTGCCGCGGTCCAACCGGCCCCAGCCCCGGCACCGGCCCCGGCACCTACTGCCGTCGCTCCGGCACCGGCCGCGCCGGTCGCCGCCGTGCCGCCGCCCTCGCCGGCCAAAACCCAGCCGACCGTGGCGCAGGCCAAAGCCGGCGGCAATGTCAGCGGCCCGCAGGAAAACACCATCCGCATCGACACCGTGCGCCTGGACATGGTGCTCAACCTGTCCGGCGAAATCGGGCTGACCAAAAACCGCCTGACCACGTTGCGAACGGAAATCCTGCAAGGCAATCACGACACCAACACCCTGCGCTCGCTCGACGAATCGATCAGCCAGCTCGACCTGTTGGTCGGCGACCTGCAAAACGCGGTCATGAAGACGCGCATGCAGCCGATCGGGCGTCTATTCCAGAAATACCCGCGCTTGGCGCGCGACCTGGCCCGCCAGTTGGGCAAGGAAGTCGAGCTGGTGCTCTCCGGTGAGGAGACCGAGCTCGACAAGACCATGATCGAGGATCTGAACGATCCGCTGGTGCACTTGGTGCGCAATTCGGTCGATCATGGCGCCGAACTGCCCAACGAACGGATCGCCGCCGGCAAGAAGCCGCAGGCTACCGTGCAGTTGACCGCGGAGCAGGTCGGCGATCACATCCTGATCGAGATCACCGACGACGGCCGCGGCATGAACGCCGATGCCCTGCGGCGCAAGGCCATCGAAAAGGGTCTGATCGATCCGGAAACGGCCAACTCGCTCGACGAGAAGCAGTGTCTGCAGTTGATCTTCCTGCCGGGCTTCTCGACCAAGGATCAGATCTCCAGCGTCTCCGGGCGCGGTGTGGGCATGGACGTGGTCCGTACCAACATCCAGAAGCTCAACGGCCGCATCGATATCAGCTCGGTGCCGGGCGAAGGCACGCGCATGAGCATTTCGCTGCCGCTGACCCTGGCGATCCTGCCGGTGCTGGTGGTGCGCGTCTGCAACCAGGCGTTTGCCGTGCCGCTGGCCATGGTGCGCGAGATCATCACCATCGATCCGGACGCCATCCAGGAAGTATCGGGCAAGCCCACCATCGTGGTGCGCGACGAAATCCTGCCGCTGAAGACGCTGGCCGGCCTCTTGGGCTGGGAGCCGACGCAGAAGCCATGCTTTGGCGTGCTGATGCAATCGGCGGAAAAGGCCTTCATCCTGGCGATCGATTCGTTCGTCGGCCGTGACGACGTGGTGATCAAGCCGCTGCAGAATATCCGCCCCAAAGGCGTGGCGGGCGCCACGCTCTCCGGCGACGGTTCGGTGGTCCTCGTACTGGACATGGAGGACCTCCTCGCCGCCAACGATGCCGGCGGCGGTACCAGAATGTCCGAATTGATAACCGTATAAGCAGGCATGACAACAAAGAACGCATTCATTGGCAGACAACCCGTCTTGAATCGAAATCAGCAGCTCATAGGTTATGAGCTGCTTTTTCGTCCTACAGCACAAGCGGACGCCGCCGGCCCCACCGCGGTTCTCGCGGCCGACACGCAGGTCCTGGTCAATACCTTGAACCACATGGGCACGAGTTGGCTGGTCGGCAACAAGCTGGCATTCATCAACGTCGGCGAAGAGATGCTGACCAGCGATTTCCTCGAACTCTTGCCGCCACGGCGCATCATCCTGGAGATCGCGCCGGATATCGCACTGAGCGCCGAGCTGCAATCGCGCGTGCGCCACTTGCGCTCGATGGGTTTCAACATCGCGTTGGACAAATTCCATTTCGACGCGCCGTCCGCGGCCTTCCTGGAACAAGCGAGCTACGTCAAGCTCGACACGCAGGATACCGAACAGAAGGCCTTTGAGCTGAGCGCCGCGCGGCTGCGCAGTTTCCCGGTCAGCCGCATCGCCGAGCGCGTCGAAACGCGCGAACAGTTTCACCTGTGTCAGAACCTGGGGTTCGACGGCTACCAAGGCTTCTACTTCGCCCGGCCGGAGACCCTGTCGGCCAAGGTGATCAACGCCACCTTCGCCAACACGCTGACGCTGCTCAATCTGCTGCGCCAGGACGCCGACATCCACACGCTGGAAGACGTCCTCAAACGCGACGTGGCGCTGTCCTACAAACTGCTGCGCTACGTCAACTCGGCCGCCGCGGGGCTCAACACCACCATCTCCTCGTTCGCCCATGCCGTCACCGTGCTGGGGTACAAGAAGCTGTACCGTTGGCTGACCTTGCTGTTGATCACCGCCGGCGACGGCGATAGCGTGCCGCCGGCACTGCAGAAAACCGTGGTGACGCGCGGACGTTTGATGGAACTCTTGGGCCAGAGCAAGAATTTCTCACCGGAAAACTGCGACAACCTGTTCATCACCGGCATGTTCAGCCTGCTCGACGTCCTGTTCGACATGCCGATGGACCAAGTGATCGAGCATATGCACCTGCCCGAGGCCATCCAGTCGGCGCTGCTCGGCAAGGAAAGCATGTACACGCCGTATCTGCAGCTCGCACAGGCCTGCGAGCGCTTGTCGCTCGACGGCGTGCCGGAACGTTGCGCCGAACTGGGCTTGGACAGCGAAGCATTCAACCAGGCGCACACCTCCGCGCTGGCCTGGGTCGAGGGCCTCGGCTTATAATGCGCGGTCTTGATTCGACGCGATTTTTCTCATGAACTGCCTGGCCATCGACACTTCCACCGATTTCCTGTCCCTCGCACTGCAATGGCAAGGGCAACAGGCGGTGCTGCACGAGCCGGCGGGCCAGGCGCACGCCGAACGCGCCTTACCGGGCGTGCGCCGGCTGCTCGACGAGATGGGCGTGCGTCTCGCGCAATTGGATTCGGTGGTGTTCGGCCAGGGCCCCGGGTCGTTCACCGGCCTACGCATCGCCTGCGGCTTGGCGCAGGGGCTCGCGTTCTCCGCCGGACTGCCGGTGATCGCCATCCCCACGCTCGACGCCATGGCGGAGCAAAAAAAGGGCCGCGTCCTGGTCTGCCTGGACGCGCGCATGCAGCAGGTCTACTGCGCCGGCTACGATACCGAGCACTGGCAGCGGCTGACGCCGATCATGCTGCGGGACCCGCAGGATGTCGTGTTGCCGGAGGCCGCCTCCGGCTGGATCGGCATCGGTTCGGGCTTCCGCCAATACCCGTCATCGCTGACCGAGCGGCTGGCGCCGGCGCTCATCGACGTCGACGACGGCATCGTTCCAAACGCGACAAGCCTGATCCGCCTGGCCGAAAGCGGCCGCTACGCCGCAGGCCACCCGCGCGACGCCGGACTCCTGTACGTGCGCGACAAAGTCGCGCTGACGAGCCAAGAGCAACAGGCGCGGCGCCAATGATCGATTTTCGCGCAGGCACGCCAGAGGACGCCGAGGCCATGGCGGCGCTGGAAGCGCGGGCCGTGCCGCACGCCTGGCGCGCCGGACAATACCGCGACTCGCTGCAGGCAGGCCATCTTTGCCTGGTCGTGACGCAAAATGGCGTATTGGCCGGCCAGGCGCTGGCCATGATGGCGCTCGACGAAGCCGAAATTCTCAATCTGGCGATCACGCCGGAGCTGCAAGGCCAGGGCCTGGGATTTGCGCTATTGGCGGCCATACTGACGCAATTGCGTGCGCTGGGTGCGCATCGCGTTTTTTTGGAAGTACGCGAAAGCAATCAACCCGCCCGACGTCTCTATCAGCGTACGGGCTTCGTCGAAACCGGCCTGCGCAAGCATTACTATCCAGCGGCCCAAGGCCGTGAGCATGCCATTTTGATGGAGATGTCACTGTGAGCCGCCTCTCCACCCTGATCGACATCATGGGACTCGGCCCCGTCTGGCAAGCACGGGATGCCCGGCTCGTGGCCCACCCCGTGCCGAGCTGGCTCGCCGCCCCCGAGACAGCCTCCCCGGCGGCCGAGACGGTGACGGCAGAGCCCGTTGAGGCGCCCATGGGCGTGCCGTCGCAGGAAGCCCTCGTCTCCGTCGCTTCCGAGCCGATCGCGCCTCGCGAGGCAGCGGTCGCTCCGGCCGCGGCCGCACCGATGACGGCGGACGCCTTGCCTAGCTGGGAGGCGCTCGAACAAGCCGTGCAGACCTGCGAGGGCTGCCGCCTGTGCACGACCCGCACACAAGCGGTGTTCGGCCGCGGCAACCGCCACGCGCGTTGGCTGATCGTGGGCGAAGCGCCCGGCGAGCAAGAGGACCGTCAAGGCCTGCCTTTCGTCGGCCGCGCGGGCAAGCTGCTCGACAATCTACTCGCCGCTGCCGGCCTATCCCCGCAGGACGACGTCTTCATCGCCAACGTGCTGAAGTGCCGCCCGCCGGGCAACCGCAATCCCGCCGGCGACGAAATCGCCGCCTGCCAAAATTACTTGCTGCAGCAAATCGCGCACATCCAACCGGACATCATCGTGGCGCTGGGCCGCTTCGCCGCGCAGACGCTATTGCAGACCGAGTCGAGCATCAGCCGCTTGCGCGGCCGCGCGCACGACTTCCAAGGCCACCCGCTGATCGTCAGCTATCACCCGGCCTATCTGCTGCGCAATCCGCCCGACAAGGCCAAAGCCTGGCAGGACTGGGTGCTGGCGAAAAAGACGCTCGCGGCCCGCTAGCGCGTGTCCTCAGGTGTTTGGCGCAATGCCGCGCGTCGCGCGTCGATTGCGCCCTGCCCAACGGGGCACGCTTTCTCGTAGAGCGCACTCGCCGAAGGCAGTGCGCCACCCTCTCATGACGATGCGCGGTCAGCTTGCCGTATGGATAAAACAAAAAACCCTTCGGTTGTCCGAAGGGTTTTTTGTGTGTGCCACGTCACCGGAGCCAGGCTTATTTCAGCTTGGTTTCCTTGTACAGAACATGCTTGCGGGCAACGGGATCGTACTTCTTGATCTCCATTTTTTCCGGCATGGTGCGCTTGTTCTTGGACGTGGTGTAGAAGTGGCCGGTGCCGGCAGTCGATTCCAGCTTAATCTTATCGCGCATGGTATACCTCAGTCGCTATCCGTGTTATCGCTGAATCAGATCTCGCCGCGAGCGCGCAGATCGGCCAGGACAGCATCAATGCCCAGCTTGTCGATGGTGCGCAGCGCAGCATTGGAGATGCGCAGGCGAATCCAGCGGTTTTCGCTCTCTACCCAGAACTTGCGATATTGCAGGTTCGGCAGAAAACGACGTTTCGTTTTATTGTTGGCGTGGGAAACGTTGTTCCCGGTCATCGGACGCTTGCCGGTGACTTTGCAAACACGCGCCATGTTGAACTCCCAAAACCGGTAAAACTGGCTTTATACCACAAAAAATGCGTTATATTCAAGCCAGTGCACGCCTGTGCCCAACATTTCGGGGCAATGCGGCGTCGCGTTAATGATGTGAATGAACGTCGCAGTATGCCGCAAATCTGGTTTCGCGTCGAATTTTCTTAGAGGGAAACGCGGCAAGTGTCGCATTGGGAAAGATTTTTCTGACCGTCACGCGACAACAGAGGGGGAAGGCGGTTCAAATCGGAGCCGCTTTCAGGGTAGAATCCCGGATTCCAACAGAGTCGCAGATCCATGACCAAGTTTATCTTCGTTACCGGCGGCGTGGTCTCTTCCCTTGGCAAGGGCATCGCTGCTGCGTCCATCGCCGCAATTCTCGAATCGCGCGGGCTGAAAGTCACCATGCTGAAGCTCGATCCCTACATCAACGTCGATCCGGGCACCATGAGCCCCTTCCAGCATGGCGAAGTTTTCGTCACCGAGGATGGCGCGGAAACCGACCTCGATTTGGGACACTACGAACGCTTCATCCACGCCAAGATGAAGAAAAGCAACAACTTCACCACCGGCCAAGTCTACGAATCGGTGATCACCAAAGAGCGCCGCGGCGACTACCTGGGCGGCACGGTGCAAGTCATCCCGCACATCACCGACGAGATCAAGCTCAAGGTCAATGAAGGCGCCAACGGCGCCGAGGTGGCCATCGTCGAAATCGGCGGCACGGTCGGCGACATCGAATCCCTGCCCTTCCTGGAAGCCATCCGCCAGATGCGCACCCAGCTGGGCCGCAAGAACACACTGTACGTTCATCTCTCCTACGTGCCGTACATCGCCACGGCGGGAGAAATCAAAACCAAGCCGACCCAGCACTCGGTCAAGGAGCTGCGCGAAATCGGCATCCAGCCGGACGTGCTGTTGTGCCGCATGGACCGCGAGCTGCCGGACGACGAGCGCCGCAAGATCGCGCTGTTCTGCAACGTGGAAGAACAAGCCGTCATCGGCTGTTACGACGCCGACACGATCTACAAAGTGCCGAGCATGCTGCATGCCCAAGGCATCGACAACATCATCTGCGAGCAGCTGCAGCTTGATCTGCCCACGGCCGATCTCTCGGCCTGGGAACGCATCATCGACGCCATCGAGCACCCGAAGAGCAGCGTCGACATCGCCATGGTCGGCAAATACGTCGATCTGACCGAGTCGTACAAATCGCTGTCCGAAGCGCTCAAGCACGCCGGCGTACATACCCAAAGCCAAGTCAACATCCATTACGTCGACTCGGAAGAGATCGAGCGCGACGGCGCCGAATCGCTCGCCAACATGGACGCCATTCTGGTGCCGGGCGGCTTCGGCAAGCGCGGCGTCGAAGGCAAGGTCAAGGCAGTGCGCTTCGCGCGCGAAAACAATATTCCCTACCTGGGCATCTGCCTGGGTATGCAAATCGCGTTGATCGAATACGCCCGCGACGTGGCCGGCATGGCCGGCGCCAACTCGACCGAGTTCAACCCCGACACCGAATTCCCGGTGGTGGCGCTGATCGACGAGTGGGTCAATCACGACGGCAAGGTAGAGACCCGCGACGCCAACTCCAACCTGGGCGGCACCATGCGTCTGGGCGGCCAGCAATGCGACCTGGTGCCCGGTTCGCTCGCGGCGGACGTTTATGGCGCGGAGCACATCGTCGAACGCCACCGCCACCGCTACGAAGTCAACAATTACTACGTGCCGCGCCTTGAGGCCGCCGGCCTTAAGATCAGCGGCCTGTCGGCCGGCCACGAACGGCTGGTCGAAACCGTCGAGCTGTCCGGACATCGCTGGTTCTTCGGCTGTCAATTCCACCCGGAATTCACGTCGACGCCGCGTGATGGCCATCCGCTGTTTATCGCCTATATTCAAGCTGCCTTGACCTATAAGGCGGAAAAAAGCGCGAGCTAGGGATAATATGGGGGCCGCCCCGGCCATGGCCGAGGCGGCCGCGCCAAACCGTTCCGACACCGGAGCCGACGCGCTGATTTTTGTTTTGCCGTTTTGCAGGACCGCTCCTTAGGGAGCAATAAAATCAACCAAACCAGGATAGGTGTAACATTATGAGTTCGATTATCGATGTGGTAGCCCGGGAGATCCTTGATTCTCGCGGCAATCCGACCGTTGAAGCAGACGTATTGCTCGAATCCGGCGTCATGGGCCGCGCAGCGGTACCGTCCGGCGCCTCGACCGGCGAAAAGGAAGCGCTCGAACTGCGCGATGGCGACAAGAGCCGCTATCTCGGCAAAGGCGTGCTCAAGGCCGTCGAGCACATCAACACCGAAATTTGCGAAGCCATCATTGGCCTGGACGCCAATGACCAAGCCTTCATCGACAAGACCATGATCGAACTCGACGGCACCGACAACAAGGGCCGCCTGGGCGCCAACGCCACGCTGGCGGTGTCCATGGCCGTGGCTCGCGCCGCCGCCGAAGATGCCGGTCTGCCGCTGTACCGCTATCTGGGCGGCGCGGGTCCGATGTCGCTGCCGGTACCGATGATGAACGTCATCAACGGCGGCGCACACGCCAACAACACCCTGGATATCCAGGAATTCATGATCATGCCGGTAGGCGCGCAAACCTTCCGCGAAGCGCTGCGCTGCGGCGCGGAGATCTTCCATCACCTGAAGAAGATCTGCAACGACAAGGGTTTCGCCACCACCGTCGGCGACGAAGGCGGCTTCGCGCCGAACCTGGCCTCGCACGAAGAAGCCATCCAACTGATTCTCGAAGCCGTGGACGCTGCCGGCTACGTAGCGGGCCAAGACGTGATGCTGGCGCTCGACTGCGCATCCAGCGAGTTCTACCGCGACGGCCGTTACCACCTGACCGCCGAAGGCCTGGCGCTGACCTCGGAACAATTCGCCGACTACCTGGCGAAACTGGCCGACCAATATCCGATCATCTCGATCGAAGACGGCATGAGCGAACACGATTGGGAAGGCTGGAAGATTCTGACAGAACGTCTGGGCGACCGCGTGCAACTGGTCGGCGACGACATCTACGTCACCAACCCGGCCATCTTGGCCGAAGGCATCCGCCAAGGCATCGCCAACTCGCTGTTGGTCAAGGTCAACCAGATCGGCACGCTGTCCGAAACCCTGAAGGCCGTCGACCTGGCCAAGCGTTCCGGCTACACCAGCGTGATGAGCCACCGCTCGGGCGAAACCGAGGACAGCACCATCGCCGACTTGGCCGTGGCCACCAACTGCATGCAGATCAAGACCGGCTCGCTGTCGCGTTCCGATCGCATGGCCAAGTACAACCAGCTTCTGCGTATCGAAGAAGAACTGGGCGATGCAGCGACCTACCCGGGCCGTGCAGCTTTTTATCAAATCAAATAATATAAATAAAATATGCGCTGGCTGACCGTGACCCTGGTAACCCTTCTGATCGCCTTGCAATGGCCGTTATGGCTTGGCAAGGGCAGTTGGTTCAGGGTCTGGCAGCTAGACCGCCAGCTTCAGCAGCAGCGGACGCTCAACCAACAGTTGATCGCCCGCAATGCTGCGCTGGACGCTGAAGTGCGCGATTTGAAACAAGGGACAGACGCCATTGAAGAACGCGCCCGCAACGAATTGGGCATGGTTAAAAACGGCGAGGTATTTTTTCAATTGCTAGCCCCTGCAAGCGCAAACAGATAATTGCCACCTTGCGAGGCTTGGCCATTTACCTCAAAAGGCCATCCGCATGCGTGACAGCAAAATTCCCTGGGTATGGGCCATGACGACAACCAATCCGATTGAAGTCGCGCGCGAGACACTGAAGCAGTTATCGGTAAGGAAGCTGCTCCCCACCCCGGAAAATTTCGAGCGGGTGTACAACGAGCTCTCCCACGCCGCACCGCAAAACCGAGAAAGCCGCCTGGCCAGTCAGCTGGTGCGCGCCATCGAATCGCAAGCCTCCCAAAGCGCGCCATCGCGCCTATTGCTGAGCAAACTGCAACAGGCCGCCGCCGAGGAGCGCTGGGAACAGTTGCCGCAGCTAGCCGTCGACTGCATGCGCGAAGCGCTGAAGGACGTCGAGCTGGCGCAAAGCTGGGGTTCGCTAATCAGCGAGCTGATCCGCGCCTGGGACATGCGCGTGCCCGACCTGCCGCAGCACTTCAAACAGACCGCGCTCGAGCGCGTGCTGATCAATTACGGCAACCAGCCGGAAGAACTCAACCGCAAGCTTGACGCACTGGTCGCCAACTGGGGCCGGCCGCAAGGACCGCGTGCGCAGCTCATGGCGACCGCCGATGACGAGACGCCGGTCGACGAAGCGGCCGACGCAGTCGAGTCGGCCGACCTGCCGCAACGCGGCTTCGACGACCTCAGCTGGCGCGCCTGGCAGCAGCTGTTGGCCTATACGCTCAAGCATGGTCTTGAGCCGCGCCTGACCAATACCCCGGAACTGCAGCACGACCTCGACGCGCTGATCGCCGAACTGGAAGACCTGGAGGGAGCCGACGCGCTTAGCGCGTACATGCCGCGCCTGCGCGCCCTCATGATCAAGCTCGAACTGCAGACGCAGCAGGAAGGCCGCCTCGTCAACGGACTGTCTAGCCTGTTGAAACTGATGCTCGACAACGTCGCCGAACTCAACCAAGGCGACGGTTTCCTCGTGGGGCAGATCGCCAGCCTGCAGGAGCTCCTCGGGCAACAGCCGATTTCCATGCAGCAGCTGTATCAGCTGGAAACCAGCCTGCGCGAAGTGATCCGCAAGCAGGGCAACCTCAAGCAATCGCTGGACGAGGCCGCCAACTCGCTGCGCAGCCTGCTCGACAGCTTCATTAGCCGCCTATCGGCGATTACCGACAGCACCGACGACTTCCAGCACAAGATCAGTCAGCACAGCCTGCGCTTGAAGGAAACCACCGACGTGGGCGAACTGAATCACATCATCGCCGACCTGGTGGAAGACACGGTGGAAATGCAGGAAGGCCTGAGCCACTCGCGCGACGAGCTCGTTACCGCCAAGGGCCAGGTCGAGGCCGCCGAACAGCGCATCAAGGAGCTGGAGCAAGCGCTGGAGACCGCCAGCGCCAAGGTTCGCGAGGACCAGCTGACCGGCGCCTATAACCGCCGCGGCCTGGCCGAGCACTTCCAGCGCGAGATCAGCCGCACCGAGCGCAGCAAGAGCCCGTTGTCGGTCGCGCTGATCGACGTCGACAACTTCAAGCGGCTCAACGACCATTACGGCCACCTCACCGGCGACGACGCGTTGATCTATCTGGTCGACGTCATCCGCAACAACATCCGCCCCGCCGACGTGGTGGCGCGCTTCGGCGGCGAGGAGTTCGTGCTGTTGATGCCGGACACCAACCACGACGAGGCGATGGAGACCATCCGCCGGCTGCAGCGCGAACTGACCAAGACCTTCTTCCTGGCCAACAACGACCGGCTGGTGATCACCTTCAGCGCTGGCGTCGCGCAATGGCATCTGGGCGAACGGGATATCGACGTCATCGAGCGCGCCGACCAGGCGATGTACCAAGCCAAACTGGCCGGCAAAAACCGCGTCACCAGCGCCGAGGAAGGCCTGGGCCAGCCGCTCTGACCGCCCCTGCCGCCGTAAACGAAAACAGCCAGCTGCATGCTGGCTGTCAGGCTGTTGATTTAGTGGTTTGCAGCGGTTACGGAGGACCCGGCACAGCCGGGCCTCAGTGGCAACTGACTGATTTCGCAGCCTGCCCATCGATTCCCACTCCCCCTGCCCTCTCCCTGAGAGGGGGCGCTCGCTTCGCGAGCATGGGTTTGTCAACACCCTCACAGCCAGCTGCATGCTGGCTGTTTTTTTCCCGCGCGGTGCCTGCGATCAGTCTTTGGCCGCGCGCGCGCGACGGCGGCGCACTTCCTTCGGGTCCGCCAGCAGCGGCCGGTAAATCTCCACCCGGTCGCCGGCACGCAGCACATAATCGGCCGGCACCGCCTTGCCGAACACCCCCAACCGCGGCGGCAACGGCACGGCGAACTCGGCCAACAAGCCGGAGCGTTCGGCCGCCTCAAGCGCGCGGGTGCCTTGCGGCACCGTCAGCGCCAGCAGACGCTGCTGTTGCGGGGTGGCATAGGCCACTTCCACTTCGATCGCTTCAGTCATCGCCATACACCCGGTCGGCTTCCTTGATGAATGCGTCGACCAGCGACGCGGAAATATGGTCGAACACCGGACCGATCAGTTTTTCCAGGATGCGGCTGGAAAACTGGTAGCTCAGGCGGAACTCGATCTTGCAGCCCATCGCGCCCAGCGGCTTGAATTGCCAACAGCCGGACAGCGATTCGAACGGCCCATCGGCCAACGTCATGGTGATCGACTGCCCCGGCACGCAGACATTGCGCGTCGAGAAATGTTGCCGCACCTTGAAATAATCGATGTGCAAGCGCGCCAGCATCAGGTCGCCCTCGCGCGACAACACCTCGCCGCGCGAGCACCAAGGCAGAAATGCCGGATAACGTTCGAAATCGTTCACCAGCGCATACATCTGGTCCGGGGTATGCCCGACCAGCACATTCTTTTCAACAACCTTCATCGCGCACGAACGGCAAAAAACAGAACGTTACCTGTTTAGCCGACAACAGACAAGAATCACACCCAAACCGGTGTCAGAACCCGCTGAATTTTCGAGGGATTCAGCGTCGCCCCGGAGTCTGCTAAAATGGCGGATTCATCATTGCACCCAAACTTGCCAGCGACTCATGAGCATCATCGATAACCGCAAGGCCTTTCACGAATACTTCATCGAAGAAAAGCACGAGGCCGGCCTCGTGCTCGAGGGCTGGGAGGTCAAGGCCATCCGCGCCGGCCGCGCGCAGCTCAAGGAAAGCTACGTGGTCTGGCAGCGTGGCGCCTTCTGGCTGATCGGCGCGCACATCTCGCCGCTGCAGTCGGCGTCCACCCACATTCATCCCGACCCGGTTCGAAGCCGCAAGCTGCTGCTCAACCAGTCGGAAATCAACAAGCTCATCGGCAAGGTCGAGCGCGCCGGCTACACCCTGGTGGCGCTCGATCTGCACTACACCCGCGGCCGCATCAAGGTGGAAATCGGTCTGGCCAAGGGTAAGAAACAACACGACAAGCGCGCCGCGGAAAAAGACCGCGAGTGGGCGCGCGAGAAACAGCGCCTGATGCGCGACAAGGGTTAACGCTTTTTAAGCACACCCGCCGTACGCAATCGACTATTGCGGCGGGCCACACTCAAGGAACAGCATGGACAAAATCCTCATTCTGGACTTCGGCTCCCAGGTCTCCCAACTGATCGCGCGCCGCGTGCGCGAAGCACATGTCTACTGCGAACTGCATCCATTCGACATGCCGATCGACGAGATCCGCGCCTTCGGTCCCAAGGGCATCATCCTGTCCGGCGGACCCAACTCGGTCTACGAAAGCGATTATCAGGCCGACGCCGCGTTGTTCCAGCTCGGCGTCCCTGTTTTGGGCATCTGCTACGGCATGCAATGGATGGCGCAAAGCCTGGGCGGCAAAGTCGAGTCCGGCCACGTGCGCGAATTCGGCTACGCCGAAGTCACCACCGTGGCGAGCAAGCTGTTCGACGGCCTGCCGGCCAAGTCCGCCCCCAGCGGCGAGCACGTGCAGGAAGTGTGGATGAGTCACGGCGACAAGGTGACGGGGCTGCCGGCCGGCTTCAACGTCATCGGCAGCAACCAGTCGTGCCCGGTGGCCGCCATGGCCGACGAGCGCCGTGGCTTCTACGCCGTGCAGTTCCACCCCGAGGTGACCCACACCAAGAACGGCAAGGCGATGCTGCACCGCTTCGTGCTCGACATCTGCGCCGCCAACCCGTCGTGGACCATGCCCAACTACATCGACGAGGCCGTGGCCAAGATCCGCGCCCAAGTCGGCAACGAAGAAGTCATCCTCGGCCTGTCCGGCGGCGTCGACTCGTCGGTGGCCGCCGCGCTGATCCACCGCGCCATCGGCGACCAGCTGACCTGTGTCTTCGTCGACCACGGCCTGTTGCGCCTGAACGAAGGCCAGATGGTGATGGACATGTTCGCCAAGAACCTGGGCGTCAAGGTGGTGCACGTCGATGCCGCCGCCGACTTCATGGGCAAGCTCGAAGGCGAAGCCGACCCGGAGAAGAAGCGCAAGATCATCGGCGCCGAGTTCGTCGAGGTGTTCCAGCGCGAAGCCAAAAAGCTCAGCAACGCCCGCTGGCTCGCCCAAGGCACCATCTATCCGGACGTGATCGAATCGGCCGGCGCCAAGACCAAGAAGGCGCACACGATCAAGAGCCACCACAACGTCGGCGGCCTGCCGGAAACGCTGAACCTCAAGCTGCTCGAACCGCTGCGCGAACTGTTCAAGGATGAAGTGCGCGAACTGGGCGTGGCGCTGGGCCTGCCGCACGACATGGTCTACCGCCACCCGTTCCCCGGCCCGGGCCTGGGGGTGCGCATCCTCGGCGCGGTCAAGGCCGAGTACGCCGATCTGCTGCGTCGCGCCGACGCCATCTTCATCGAGGAGCTGCGCCACACCGTGGCCGACGACGGCCTGTCGTGGTACGACAAAACCAGCCAAGCCTTCGCCGTGTTCCTGCCGGTGAAATCGGTCGGCGTGATGGGCGACGGCCGCACCTACGACTACGTCGTCGCGCTGCGCGCGGTGGTCACCAGCGACTTCATGACCGCGCATTGGGCCGAACTGCCCTACGCGCTGCTGGGCAAGGTGTCGAACCGCATCATCAACGAGGTGCGCGGCATCAACCGCGTGGTGTACGACGTCAGCGGCAAGCCGCCGGCGACGATCGAATGGGAGTGATTTAGCGCCTGCGCTGGCCGGCACCTCGTGGCCCCGGACAGATCCAAGCCCGCGTCATCGCGGGCTTTTTTGTTATTTCGTCTGGCGCCGCCCGGCAAGGAATAGCACGGCCAAGCAATGCTTTTTTCATGGCATTCTTAAGGACCCTCTGAACAAGTTATTTACCGCTGCGGCGGCCCCTGGCGGGATGGGATGCGCGGCGCGGGGCGCAGTGGAGGTAGGGTCTGCCTGCAAACCTTTTGCGGCTGCGGCCGGTGTCCGCCGGATGCAACGCGAGGAGAGCGCCCCGCCGCAGTGTCATTCACTGCCAGGGGCAAACGACAACGCGATGCGCCGGCAGACGCCGGCCCGAACACAGTGGCAAATAACTTGTTCAGAGGGTCCTTAATGGTATGGCCTCGCCGCAATGCCATGATCGGGGTCGATACCATGCGTAGGACCCACCACTCGGCATCCCCATCAGCCCTGCCGTCAGCGGCTTAATTCGCGCGCCGCGCGATCGATCAGCCTGGCGATGTCCGCCGGATGCGACACCATCGACATGTGACTGGATTTCAGCGTAACGCGATGCGCTCCCGTTTCCTGGGCGAGCTCCCATTGCACGGCAGGCAGCAGCGCATGATCGTTCTCGGTGATGAGATACCAACTGGGCTTGTCGCGCCAGGCCGCATGGGAGACCTTCTCTCCGAACGCACCGGCGGCGATCGGCTGTTGTACGGCCGCCAGCAGACGTGCCTTGGCCGCAGGCACATCCCCGGCCATGACCTGGCGGTATGCCTCAGGATCGTCCAGCCAGATCAGTCCATGCTCGTCGGGCTTCAAGCCCGCCATCGGCGCGTGCAGCCTCGTAAGCAGATCGCCGACCGATTCATTGCTGTCGGGAACTAATGCCGACAGGTAGACGAGCCCCTTCACATTCGGCGCATTGCCCGCTTCCGTCACCACGACGCCGGCCCAGGAGTGGCCAACGAGCAGCACGCCGCCTTTCTGCCGTTCCAACACGCGGCGCGTCGCGGCGACGTCGTCGGCCAGCGAAGTCAAGGGATTCTGCACGGTGGTCACGTGGTAGCCCTTGCGCTGCAGGATGGCGATCACCTCGGACCAGCTGGAGCCGTCGGCAAACGCGCCGTGCACGAGCACGATATTGCGAAGCCCGGGCGCGACCGGTTCAGCGTGCGAGCGTTGCGGAACGACGACCGCTGCCAGCGCAACGACGGCAGCCATCCTGCGCAGCCATCGGGACCAGCCTTGTAGCGAATTTGTTTGTTTCATAGCGTTACATCTCCATTGCCCTAGCCAAGTATCAGTGAACGGCTCGAAGCCGACGATCTTGCCGCCAACCAACCGCCCCACAGGGGTCACACGCGCTTGCATGGCATTCTTCCCCGCTTCAAATCGAACAGCCATCCGGCCCGCAAGCGAAGTCTGTCGTCATGCTGCCAGCAGATGCCACATCATCGGGCAGTTGAGCCCTCAGCCAATCCCGCAGCGCCGGGGGACGGCCGAGGAAAGCGCCAGCGTCGAGCAAGCTGAACTGGCCATCGCATTCGAGCGCAAAGCTGGGGAAGCCCCGTGCGCCAACACGTTCCATCAGCCGACGCGTCTCGGCGATGTGCGAATGAAGCGCCTCGCCTTGCGCTTCATCCATAGCCAGCGCGAAGGCCGTTGGGTCCAGCCCGATGACACCGGCCATCTCGATGAGTACATCGCGGTCGGCAATGCGCCGGCCTTCGACATAGTGCGCAATCTGCAGGCGCGAAATCAGGTCCAGGCCGCGGCCGGCAAGCTTGTCGGCCGCCAGCATTGCGGCGGTCGGCGGCGCGGAATCGAACACTGCCGACGCGTCGCGCAGCAGACCCTCGAAGTAGGCTTCACCGAAAGGCTGGCCGGTGAGAACCGCGATACGGCGGTCGTGCGGCATCACGTAGTCACGCAGTTGCGGCGTGACCGGCTGGCGGCTGTCGCCCGCCATCATGCCGCCACCGTGAGCCCGCACTGGCAAGACCTCGCGGGCAGCCGCCACGAGCGGCGCGGCGCCGTAGCACCAGCCGCAAAGCGGATCGTAGAGATAGTGCAGCGTCGTGGTGCTCATGGCGCTTCTCCTTGGTATATCGGGCACTTGTTCACGGCGTCGGCGGGCGCGATCGGCTGCGCCTCGGCGGCCTGGGCGGCGGGCAGCGCCCCGATTACCACTTCATCTCGCCCTTGTTGACCTTGGCGCCGATATCGAGCGCCATGCCCAGCCCTGCCTGCGGATAAGCCTTCTTCATCGCCTCGATGAGTTCGGCGGCATCCTTCGCCTTAGCGGCTTCGGCATCGAAACGCCGCAGGTAGTCGCGCGTGTAGGTGATGCTGCTCGCATCAAGCGCGCTGCCGGCGGCCATGTGCCCCGGCACGACGATCGTCGGCTTCAGCGCCAGCATCTCGTCGAGCTGCGCGAACCACGCCTGGCGCTCGCTGGGCTTTTGCGTATCCGCCGTCCAGACGTGCAGGTTGCCGAACACGGCGATATTGCCGACGATGGCCTTGAGCGAAGGAATCCACAGGTAGGGACGGTGCGCCAGTTCTCCGGTGGTGCCGCGCACTTCAACGGTTTCGCCATCCACCGTCAGCGTCGTGCCCTTGAGTTCGTCCGGCACGATGGGCTGCTTCGGCGCATTGACGCCCAGCTTCGGGCCCCAGAAAGCCATCTTGCCGGCCTTCTTGGCCTGGATTTTTCCGCGCACGGCCGGCGTGGTCAGCACCTGGGCCTGCGGGAACAGACTCTTCAGCGTTTCGGCGCCGAAGTAGAAATCCGGATCGGCGTTGCTGATGAAGATGGTCTTGAGCGTCTTGCCCGAATCGAGCACGTTGGCGGCGATGCGCAGGGCATCGGCGCGGGTGAAGCCACTGTCGATCACCAGCGCCTCGGTCTTGCCGCTGACGACGACGGAATTGACGTGGAAGCTGGAGCCGTCGGCGTTGTAGACCTTCAGGGTCAGCGGTGCAGCGGCCTGTGCCGCGGCGCCATTGGCGGCGACGACGCCGAGCGTCAGGGCGGGAATGACAATACGAGCAATTCTCTTGGGTGAAAACACGGCGATCTCCTGAGTTGAAATGGGTGCAGAGCTAGGCGTACTTTATTCCCACCAATTAAGTAGATAAACTGCCATTGTTGAAATTTATTATTGCAGTAATCGATGAAATGGAGCCCTGAATGGATCGCTTGACCGCCGCCCGCGTATTCGTCGAGGTCGCCGAGCGCGGCAGCCTCACCCAGACGGCCGAGCGGCTGGAAATGTCGCAGGCCATGGTCAGCCGCTACTTGGCGTCGATGGAAGGCTGGGTGGGTGCACGCCTGCTGCACCGGACCACCAGGCGCATCACCCTGACCGATGCCGGGCAGGCGGCACTGTCGTCTTGTCGGCAACTGCTGGAACTGGCGGAAGACGTGGAACACCTTGCCGGCAACCGCAACCGGGAGCCGGAGGGCAAGCTGCGCCTCGCCACATCCAGCTCCTTCGCCGAAGCGCAGCTGACCGCGGCCGTGGTGGACTTCCAGCGTCTGCATGCTCGTGTGCAGGTCGAGTTGCTGGTCGCGGACCGGCCGGTGGATCTGGTAGAGGATCGCATCGATCTGGCGGTACGGATCACGAACTCGCTGGATCCGGCTGTCGTTGCGCGGCCATTGGCGCAATGCCGTTCGGTGCTGTGCGCATCGCCCGAATACCTCGCGCAACATGGCCAGCCGGCCGGGATCGAGGCATTGAAGGCGCATCGCTTCGTGACCAACTCTTTTGGCGCCGGGGCGCATTACCGCTTCCGCTACGGCGAGCAGATCGTGGACGTGCCGGCAAACGGCATGCTGTTCACCAATGAAACCGCGATCCTGCGCCGCGCGGTTTTAACCGGCGCCGGGCTGGGCATGCTGCCCACTTACTATGTCGGCGACGATCTTCGCAGCGGAAGGCTGGTGCGCGTATTGCCCGACTATGAACCGGAGCCTCTGGGCATACACGCCGTGTACCTGTCGCGCCGGCACCGGCCGCTTGCCTTGCAACTGTTGCTGGACTTCCTTGCGCAGCGTTTCGGCGGCGATGCGGCGCCGTGGGACAGGAATTTGCTGCAAAACTGAGCGGTTGATATAGCATGCCGCCGGCGACGATTGAGTGGGAGTGAGTCGGATCAAGCAAGGTAATGGCTTGCATCGGATATGAATAAGCAAAGGGGGGATCAAACTCCCCTTTTGTATTTCAATAGTGATATCGGCAAGAAATGATGACCAGCTCGTCATCAAGCACCTCATAGACTAACCGATTGGTCTCATCAATCCGCCGCGACCAGCAACCGCTGAGGCTGTGTTTGAGTGCTTCGGGCTTTCCAATGCCCGCAAATGGCTCTCTTTGAGCGGCCTGGATCAGATCGTTGATACGTCTGAGCGTTTTCTTATCTTGCGTTTGCCAGTACAGGTTGCTTTCCCAAGCCTCATCCGTGAACTTCAAGTTGCGCATGCTGTTGTGCCTCGGCGTCGGAGCTGTTGATTAATTCCCGAGGCTTCGCCTGGCCCGAACGCGCCTGATTGATGGACTTGGCGAGGTGAGCGGCGTTGGCCGGAGAACTCAACAAGTGCACTGTTTCCATGAGACTGTTGTAATGATCGAGGGACATGACCACGGCATCCGGCGCGTCCCGACGCGAGATGACGGTAACGTCGGCATCCTCGACCACTTGATCGATAACCGTACGCAGGCTGTTGCGGGCATCAGAAAAGTTGATGATTCTCATGTACTACTCCGTCAATACAATTTGCCTACTAGCCACCCCATGAATGGCAAGACATGTACAATAAATCGTACATGTGTTAAGTGTACCGCCATTTTACTGGATGGCAAACCACTGGCGCGCACGGCGTACGATCCCCCTCACAAAGACACGTTAGAACAGATCTGCAGCTGAGGGTATGTAGCACACGATCACTTGGCAAAACCCGGAAACAACGCCACGATTCCCCGTGCGCTGCTGCACGAGCGCACGCTACTCTTGCCCAAAGCGTATTGGGACGATATCTATCAAATTGACCTTATCTGCAAATCTCCAGACGTTGTCTGGAGATTTGCAGAATGGCCAATAACGGCCCAAATTTTTCCTCTGCCATGCTCTCCCAGATATGCCGACGGTCCGTCCCAGCCAAGTTGGCACTTGCGTGTGGTGAAACTTCAGCGGGCAATCGCTGTCATTTGACAACCACGACTCATCACTCCTGTATGGAATACACCTTCACCCTGAAATATCAGCTTATCGACAACGACCGAGACCCGGATGCGTTGGTCGAACGCTTGGGCGAGGTCGGCTGCGACGATGCCCTGGTCGGCATTGGACTGCCGGGGCGGTTGGCGCTTGAATTTACCCGCGACGCAACCGATGCCGGCGTTGCGGTAAGCAGTGCATTGGCCGACGTGCAACGCGCCATGCCGTTGGCCCGGCTGATCGAGGTCGCACCGGACTGGGTCGGGCTGACCGACGTGGCCGACATCATCGACGTATCACGGCAAAACATGCGCAAGCTGATGCTCGCCCACCCGGAAAGTTTCCCAGCGCCGGTACATGAAGGCAGCGCATCGATCTGGCACCTGGCTGACGTGTTGGCCTGGTTACAGGCCAAGGGCGGCTATGCGCTAACTCAGGACGTATTGGACGTGGCACGGGCGGCTTGGCGGGTCAACATGACGAAGGAAGGCCAGCGCGTGCCACGCGGCTAACGCGACGCCTTCGGCGAACGATGTCGATATTCAAGCCGGCCATGCTCAGCATCCGGATACGCTGGGCAGTCTGAACGTCCATGTCACCATAGAGGCGGTAGCCCGATGCCGTGCGTGCCGGACGCAGCAGGCCCTCCTGTTCGTCGTAGCGCAGCATCCGCTCGCTGACGCCAGCGCGGCGTGAGCTGCCCCCAATAAAGAGGCGCTTGTTGTCCATGAACATGTACGGTATATTTCCGTACAAAGGAGTATATGATGACGACGACTACCGCCCGCCTGGATCTTCGACTTGATTCTCGCGACAAGGATCGCATCGCTAAAGCTGCGGCTCTGCGCGGCATGGCGGTATCGGCCTTCGTGCGCGATGCCGTACTGCGCGAAGCAGATACCACCATTGCAGCCGATACCGTTGTTACACTGTCCGAACAAGAGTCACGCCGCTTCCTCGCCGCGCTAGACGCGCCATTCAGCCCCAATGATCGCCTGCAGAAGGCGATGGATGCCGCCGCAAAACTGACGCAGCGCTGAAGTATGGCACTGACTTTCTCCGTCCTGGACGGCGCCCTACACGACCGAGATAGCTTCACATGTGGTGTCGCTGCATTGGACAACTACTTGCGCCAACGGGCCGGGCAGCATCATCGCGACGGTATTGCCACCACCCATGTTCTGATCGACGACGCACAGCTAAATCGCATCCTGGGTTACTGCACACTATCCGCGGCCCAGCTCTACCTGCAAGAACTACGGGAGGAAGACCGCAAACGTCTGCCGGCGTATCCCGTGCCGGCCATAAGGGTAGGACGATTGGCCGTATCGCAGTCGGAGAAGAGCAAAGGCTATGGCCAATTATTACTGGGTCATGCAGTCAATCTAGCCTTGTCCGTGCGGCAAACGATGGGGGTGCGCGTATTGGTCGTGGATGCCAAAGATGCACAGGTGGCTGCATACTACGAAGGATTTGGATTCCATCGATCGGTCAGTGCGGCGTTAACCTTGTATCTGCCCTTGGGGTGACCATGACGGCAACCAAGGGGCAGAAGGAAAGCACCAAGCTACAACGCCAAGTGTTTCTATGCGACGCCCCAGGTTCGGGGAGCCGACGCTCCCCGCCTCCGGTTAGCGCCTTACTCGGCGGTTAAGATCACGCATCCCGCCACCCGCCGGGTGCGAATACCCTCCGGCAAATACAACCACGAACGCTCCGAATCGACGCGTAGCGCCGACCACGGCAAACGGCTATCGACGATCAGACGGCAAACGTCCGGGTCGGCGTGGCCCTTGCGCGGCGCGCATAGCTCGGCGATCAGGGAGAACAGCGGCAGTTGCTGGAGGTCGCGGTTTGAAGCGGCGGGGTGGGTTGCAGTACGATGGAACACAGCCATATCAACTTCTCCTTCGGTTAAGAGGATTAAGGAGTTGGTTTGGTTAGCGGGTCCGGGGGCTGCCACCCTCGGGCCCGCGCCTCTGCGACGCTGTCGCGCCGCAAACCCAAGCCTACTTGAGCAGAATTCGGGATGACAAGAGAGCGCGGCTGACGGCGCGCGCGGGAATGGCGCGTTGCTGCGCGAACGCGCCCTACTGAACGCACCATCCACCACTAAACGGAATCACCATGACGCAAGAAATCGTCTGTCTGGACAGCAAAGAGGTCTACCGCAACCGCTGGATGCGCGTGCGCGAAGATCGCGTCCGCCGCGCCAGCGGCGCCGAGGGCTTGTTCGGCATCGTCGAGAAAAACGACTACGCCGCCATCCTGGCGCTCGACGGCGACCGCATTCATCTGGTCAGCCAATACCGCTACCCGGTCGGGCAACGCTATTGGGAACTGCCGCAGGGCATGTGGGAAGATCTCCCCGACGTCGATCCCTGTGTGCTGGCGGCGGCGGAGCTGCGTGAAGAAACCGGCTACAGCGCCGGTCGCATGCAGCCGATCGGCAAGCTGTTTCCGGCCTACGGCTTCTGCGCCCAGGTGTGCCACGTTTTCGTCGCCACCGAACTCACCGCCGGCGAGCGCGATCTCGACCCGGAAGAAGAAGGGCTGGAATCACGCTGGTTCACGCTGGCGGAGATGGAGCGCATGATCATCGCCGGCGAGATCATGGACAGCAGCACCATCGCCGCCTTCGCCTTGGCGCGCGCCCAAGGCATGCTGCCGGGCTAAAGACGCAGCGGCG
>NZ_JAFAND010000118.1 GCF_019232825.1 Paludibacterium sp.
TGCAAGGCGCGCGACGCAGGTCGCAGTTATTCTGCGATGCCAAGGAGCGCAACGCCGTCAGGCGGCCGTTTGTTGGCCAAACCCTTCGGGGCGACACCTGGCGGTCGGTCTGCTTTGTTGCGCGGCTTGTGGATGGAATGACCATCCACTGCGCCCCGCGCCGCGCATCCCATCCCGCCAGGGGCCGCCGCAGCGGCAAATAACTTGTTCAGAGGGTCCCTAACCCCCTTGCTCGCGCGCATAGCGCATCGGCGGCATGCCGACATGGCGGGCAAAGGCCACGCTGAACGCGCTGGCCGAACTGTAGCCGACCCGCTCGGCCACCTCGGCCACGGCCAGCGCGCCGCGCCCGAGCAGATCCTTGGCCAGCGCCATGCGCCAAGCAAGCAGATACGCCATCGGCGCCACGCCCACGGCGCGGCTGAAACGTTCGAAAAACACCGAGCGCGACAGCGCGGCTTGCCGCGCCAGCTGCGCCACCGTCCATGGCCGCGCCGGGCTTTCATGCATCGCCCGGATCGCGACAGCCAAACGGCTGTCCGCCAGCCCGCGCACGAGCCCTGGCGTCGCCTGCGTCTCCGCCGCGGCGCGCAGCGCCTCGATCATCAGCACTTCGAGCAAACGGGCCAATACCACGTCCCGCGCCGGCCGCGCGGCGCGCGATTCATCGCCGACAAGTGACACCAGCGTCGCCAGCCGTTGCTCGCCGCGAACATGGATGAGCCGCGGCAACAGCGACACCAGCAAGGCCGCGTCGGGCGAACCGAACACACAGTGTCCGACCAATAGCTGCACATCGGGCGCGCCGTCCTGCCGGCCGACACGGAATTCGCCATTGCCCAACGCGACCGGGGGCGCGTCGAGCCGATCCGACGGACCAGAGTCCAGACTGGACATGGTGAAGTCGTATACCGCCGGAATCAGCACGAAATCGCCCGCCTGCAGGACGATCGGCGCATGCCCATCCGCGGCCAAACGCGTCGCCCCCGACAAAATCACGCAATAGAACGGCCGCCCCGCCTCGGTGCGCCGCACGCGCCACGAACCGGCGCCGCTCACCACCTTGGAGAACGAGGCCCCCGGCTGCAGCAGCGTCACCACCTCGGCCAACGGATCGACCATCATCGGACTCTCACAGATAAAAATCGGACTATTTATTGTAGAAGGTCCGACCTCTGCGCGCTATCGTTCAAGCACGGCAAACCACACCAAGGAATCCTCATGAAGACCATTTTGATCACCGGTTGCTCGTCCGGCTTCGGCCTGGAGATTGCGCGCCACTTCCACGAACGCGATTGGCGAGTCATCGCCACCATGCGCTCGCCGCGCACCGACCTGCTGCCGCCCTCGGAACGTTTGCGCGTGTTGGCGCTCGACGTCACCGATCCGCAAAGCATCCGTCAGGCGGTGGCGGAGGCCGGCCCCATCGACGTGCTGGTCAACAACGCCGGCATCGGCGTATTGAACGCGCTTGAGGGCATCTCGATGGACACGGCGCGAGAGGTGTTCGAAACCAATACCCTCGGCACCATCGCCGTTACCCAGGCGCTGCTGCCGCAGTTTCGCCAACGCCAAAGCGGCGTGATCGTCAATGTCACCTCCAGCGTGACATTGCGCTCGTTGCCGCTGCTATCGGTGTATACGGCGAGCAAGGCGGCGGTGAACGCGTTCACCGAGTCGCTGGCGCTGGAGCTCGCGCCCTACCAGGTGCGCGTGCGGCTGGTGCTGCCGGGCCGCGCGCCCGAGACCCGCTTCGGCGAGAACGCCCGCGCGCGCATGACGGCCGGCATTCCCGAGCCGTACGCCGATCTGGCGCAGCACATCTTCGCCGAATGGCAGCAATCGACCTTGCTCACCCACCCGCAAGACGTGGCCGAAGCGGTATGGCGCGCGGCCACCGACCCGTCGACGCCGATGCGCATCGCCGCCGGCGCCGATGCCATCGAGTGGACGCAGGATTAATTCGCGCCGCTTTGCGCCTGGGACGAGACCACTTTCTCGTCCTGCGCGTACAAGGCGCACCCCTGCGCTCCATGCTGCGCGCAGAAGCCCAACGCCCGTTGCGCGCTATCCTCGCCGGTAGCGTAGCCGCAATGGCCGTCGTCAGACAACGCAAACGCCCGGTGCGTTTTGGGGTCGGCGCCGAGAAAATGGTTGGCATAGAGCTGCTTGCACGCGCGGGAAGACGTCGGCACGGCGTCGATGTCTTCCACATCCACGCCGTCGGGCTGCGGATTGCGCAGCGAATAGCGCTCGTCGAACGGCAAATTGAGCGCGGCGAGGAAATCCTTGACCGCCGGCGCCCACAACGCCATGCCGTCCGGATCGGAGAAGGTGTTATGCGAATCCTGCTTGAAAACGCCGACGTCGACGAAAGTCGCCCGCCCACCGGCTTGCCGATAGGCCGTTGACAACGCTTTGGGCATCTCCGGCCCCGGCCCCCAGTAAGTATCGTTGTCACCATAGATCATCAGCGCCGGCGCCCGGGATTGGGCGCCGTATTGCGCAAAGGCATCGATATCGCCTTGACGCCAGCCGGCGCACGAATCGTAGCGGATGCCGCCCGCCATATCGATCAGACCGAGCACGCCCGGCAGGTTGCGCTCGCCCAGCGCCATCGTCGCCAAGCCGCCGACCGATTGGCCGATCACCACGATCCGGCTGCCGTCGACGTAGGGCAGCGTCTTGGCGTAATTGATCGATAGCTCGATATCGTCGGCTTGCAGCTCGCCGGTGTGCGCCGCGTTACAGGCTTGCTCTTGAAAGTGTCCGCCCGAGGAGCCGAAGCCCTCGCGCGTCGGCACCAGCACGGCATAGCCGCGCTTGACGAACTCGCGCGCCTGAAAATAAAAGGCGCGGTCCTGCTGCATAAACGCCTTGCCGGGCGCCTTGCCGTGGTTGATCACAATCAGCGGAAACGGCCCCGGCCCCAGTGGCGCGAACAGCCGCACGCTAAGTTGAACCGTGAACAGGGTGTGGGACTTCTCGACCTGAAAGACTTCGTCGCGCATGGCTGCCGCCGCAACAGGCATTCCCTGCGCCAACAACACACCCATCAATACCGTGACCACCAAACGAAAACGCAGCGAGAACATGCGCAATCCTTCAACGAGATAATGCATTCAGGTAGCGCAGCAACGCCTCGACCAAGCCAGGGGCGATAGGCAGATTCGGGTCGCCATAGGCGGCGAAATTACTTTGCGGGTCATCTGCGACGATCTTGAGCACATGGTTCATGCCTTCGATCACCGCCCAATCCGCCGCAGGGTTGGCGGCCCGCAGCGCCATGGCCTGGTCGCACCCCACCTGCAGATCGGCGTCGCCTTGCAGCACCAGGCACGGCATCGCAAGCCGAGCGAACACCTCGGCGGGCACCCGTTTGAACCACGAGATCAGATAAGGCTGAACCGACGGACGGTAGAGCGCCATCAATCCGGGCGGCACGTCGTCCACCCGTTCGCCTCGCTCCAGCGCCTGCAAAATGGCCACATTGCGTCGCGCCAGCGCCGCCGGCAGCTTGCCCGCCAATTGCCAGCGCAACACGTTTGAAGCACGCTCGGCCAAACCGGCGATCGACACCAAGCCGTCGGCGGCGGCGCGCTCGGCGGCCAGCATGCCGATCAGCGACCCTTCGCTGTGCCCCGCCACGATCACTTGATCAAAACGACCCTCCCGCCGCAGCAACGCCAGCCAGTCGGCGGCGTCTTGCACGAAATCGTCAAAGGTCAGCGCCGCCTCGTCGACGCGCACGCTGCCGCCAACACCGCGCTTGTCGTAACGGACCGAGGCGATGCCGGCGATGGCCAATTCATTGGCCAGCATTTTCAGGCAGTCGTTATTGCCGGGCAGCAAAGGATTGTTGCCGTCGCGATCGGTCGGGCCGGAGCCGGCGATGATCAACACCACCTGCGCACAGAGTCCCGACGGCGGTGACATCAGCGTGCCGCGCAATAGGCCGGTGGCGGTGGCGAGTTCGATCGCCGACTCATATCCCTTAGCCGGCAAAGGGAGGATGGGTGGAAGAGGCATGCTTAGGATCTGTTTGCAAACCGATTGTAAACCATGGATTTTATGGCGCGTTGCTACGCAAACGCATCCTACGCCCCATTGTAGCGTGCTTTCGCCGCAGGCAATGTGCTCTCCTAGGAACCCGCCCCATCCGGTTGCCCCGCTGTTTTGAAGCGGCTGGACAAGTCCTCGCCCAAGCCCGGCATTTCCCCTGGCGAACGGCCTTTCCAGCGCTTAGGCACCCTGTCATGCCAGCCGGCGCCGGTGGCAAGAACGTACAGCCCGGCCACGTTGCGGTGATTCTGCAGCACGCCGAACGTATGGCCGACGATGATCAGCGGGACAGTCTCCTGCGCCATCATTAGCCAGAAAGTAACGATCCATCGCTCAGCGTTATTGATCTACATTCATGACGGCGGCTAATTTCTGGCGGTTCCCAGTCAATCAAACGTCATGAAACTCTCAACACGACTTGCCATCATCGTCGCGTCGGCCCTGCTCGGGTTGGTGCTTATCGCATGCTTCGCGCTAAACACCCTCGACCAGTCGATGGTCAACGAACGCAAGGCGGGCATCGACACCCTGCTGCGCCTCGCCACTCAGGACATTGCCCATTATCAAGCGCTGGAGCGTTCCGGCCGTCTCAACCGGGAGCAGGCACAGGCACAGGCGATCGAGGCGCTGCGTGCGTTGCGCGATGGCGAAGACTATCTGTTCGTGCGGCGCATGGACGGTTTTGTGCTGTTGCACGCCGACAAGCGCAAAGAGGGCCGAATCGACGACGCCGGCAAGATGGGCGACGGCCGAACCGGCATGCAAGGCTATCTCGACGCGCTCGCGCACAGTGACAGCGGTTTCGTCGAGCTGCAGGTCAAAAAGCCCGGCGAGGATAACTTCGTGCCCAAGATCAACGGGGTGCGCCACATCGCCGACTGGGACTGGATCGTCGGCTACGGCGCGTATATCGATGACATTTCGCGTCTGTTCTGGCATCAGGCGTTGCAATTCGTCGCCATTGGCGCCCTCATTCTGCTGATAGTCATCGCCCTGTCGATGTTGCAAGCCCGGCGCATTTACCGCCGCCTCGGCGGCGAGCCGGACGAGGCGGCGCTCGCCGCGGCGGCCATCGCCCGGGGCGAGCTCAATGTCACCTTGACGGCGGGCGGCGCGCCGGACAGCCTGCTGCATTCCATGGCCACCATGCAGCACGGTCTGCGCACCATGGTGGGCGACATCGGCCAAGATTCCGCCACCCTGCAACGCGCGGCGAACGACATCACGCGGCAGATGGCACATATCTCGGACTCGGCCAATCACACGGCCGAGGCGACCGCCTCGACCGCCGCAGCCATCGAACAGATGTCCGTCAGCATCCGACAAATCGCCGATCATGCGGAGGAAACCGAGCGCAACGCGGCAGAGGCCAGCCAACTCTCCGACGAAGGCATGCGGCTGGTCTTGGCGGTCGCGGCGGAAATGCGGCACACGGCCAGCGAGATTGGCGATGCCGGCACGCGTATTGGCGCGCTGGCATCGCGCACCGACGAGATCGGCGGCATTGCCAACGTCATCAAGGAAATCGCCGATCAGACCAATCTGCTGGCGCTCAACGCCGCTATCGAGGCGGCGCGGGCCGGCGAGCAAGGACGCGGGTTCGCCGTCGTCGCCGACGAAGTGCGCAAACTGGCCGAGCGCACGGCGGGCGCCACCGACCAGATCAATCAAATGATCCGCGTCATCCAAACCGATACGCACGAGGTCGTCAGCCGCATGCATGACATCGCGCCACAGGTCGACACGAGTGTCGACAAGGCGCAGCGCGCTGCCGAGAGCCTGCAGCGCATCAGCGAAGGCGCGGCGACGGCGCTCGCGCAAACACGTGAAGTCGCGCACTCCACCGCCGAGCAAAGCACGGCCAATGCGAGCCTGGCCAGCAACGTCGAGCAAATATCGCATCAGGTCGAGGAGGCTGCGCGGTCCGCCCAGGCCACGCACGATAGCGTGCGCGCGCTGGCGCAATTGTCGGCTAGCCTTGGCGTACTGGTGTCGAAATTCAAGATAGACTGAGGACGTGTATTGCCGGCAACGGATGCGCGCTACGATACGATGTAGGGTATGGCATCACAGGGAGAACCCGTTTGATCGATGAAGAAATCACCCTGCGCAAGCTAGAAGTCCTGGTGGCGTTTCTCGAACAGGGCAACTTGCCGCGCACGGCGGATGCGCTGCAATTGAGCACGGTCAGCGTGCACCGCGCGCTGCATTCGCTGGAAAATGCGATGCGCTGCCCGCTGTTTCGGCATGAGGGACGCACGCTCAAGCCGCTGCCCAGCGCCGAATTGCTGGCGCAACGCTCAACCATCCTGCTCTCCGATTTGGAGCGCGCGGTACACGACGCGCAGGCCTTGTCGGGACACGCCGCGCAACGTCTACGTGTCGGCACGCTGTTCTCGTTGTCGATCGACGTCATGCCGCGGCTGATCATGGGCATGAAAACACGCCGGCCCGAGGTCTCCGTCGAGCTGATCATGGGCTCGAACGCCGAATTGCTGTTTCGTCTCAACAATCTGCAGATCGACGCCGCCATGCTGTCCTTGGCGGAAGACCTTCATTATCCGGGCATGGAGGTGGTGCCGATGTTCCGTGACGACATCTATCTGGCCTCCCCGCCCGACTTCCGCCACCCGCGGCCCGGCCCGGCCGATCTGCGCGATTATCAGCACGAAAAATTCGTTTCCTTATCAGACGGCTTCGCCACCTGTCAGGGCTTCAAGGCGGCCTGCGAGGTCGCCGGCTTCACCCCCCAGGTGGCCTTACAGGTCAACGACATCTTCTCGCTCACCTCGCTGGTCAGCGGCGGCGTCGGGCATGCGCTGCTGCCGGGGCGGGTGAAGGACTTCTTCGCCGACAAAGTGTGCTTCACCCCGCTCAAGCCCGAGTATCAAATGCAGCAGAACCTCGGTCTGCTGTTCCTGCGCACCCGCGAGCGCGACCCCAACATTTTGGCGTTGGCCGCGGAAACCCGCATGGTCGGCCACAGCAGGCACAAAGCCGGCTGACCCCTCCGTTCCTCCTGTCGGAAAAGCTTCGGCGCATGGCCTTGGGCGATGCGCCGAAGCCATTTCATTGCGCTCACTTACCCTGATGCTAACAATCGACCCTGCCAGTTAATTGATAAGCATATCGCCACTCCCTAATGTACGAACGCGTTCCATCATCTCAGTGGAGTGAACATGCAAGTACATCAAGACCAGCCCAATCCATGGGCCAGGCGGCGTAGCGAGAAAGCACGCCGCAAGGCGCTGCTGGGCTCACTGGCGGACGGCTGCGTGCTGCCGACCGACAAGCTGCGCTCGGCGCTGGAAACCCTGATCGCCTCGGGCGATCGCGTCGCCTTGGAAGGCAACAACCAAAAGCAGGCCGATTTTCTATCGCGCACGCTGGCGCAAGTCGATCCGGGCAAGGTGAACAACCTGCACATGATCATGCCCAGCGTCGGCCGCTCCGAGCACCTCGATCTATTCGAGCGCGGCATCGCCCGCAAGCTGGATTTCTCCTTCGCCGGACCGCAGAGTCTGCGTATCGCGCAATTGTTGGAAGACGGCCGCCTCGAAATCGGCGCCATTCATACCTACATCGAACTCTACGCGCGCATGTTCGTCGACCTGACGCCCAACATCGCGCTGGTCGCCGGCTTCAAGGCCGATCGCGACGGCAATCTCTATACCGGACCGAGCACCGAAGACACGCCGGCCATCGTCGAGGCGACCGCCTTCCGCGACGGCATCGTCATCGCCCAGGTCAACGAAATCGTCGACGACCCGAAAGATCTGCCGCGCGTCGACATCCCCGGCTCCTGGGTCGATTACATCGTCCAAGCCGACCGGCCGTTCTTCATGGAACCGCTGTTCACGCGCGACCCGCGCCTGATCAAGCCGGTGCACGTGTTGATGGGCATGATGGCCATTCGCGGCATTTACGAACGCCACCAGGTGCAATCGCTCAATCATGGCATCGGCTTCAATACCGCGGCCATCGAACTGCTGCTGCCGACCTATGCCGCCTCGCTCGGCCTCAAGGGCAAGATCTGCAAGCACTGGGCGCTCAATCCGCATCCGACGCTGATTCCGGCCATCGAATCGGGCTGGGTGGAAAGCGTGCACAGCTTCGGCGGCGAAATGGGGATGGAAAACTACATCGCCGCGCGCCCGGACGTGTTCTTCAACGGCCCGGACGGTTCGATGCGCTCGAACCGCGCCTTCTGTCAGCTTGCGGGCCAATACGCCGTGGACATGTTCATCGGCTCGACACTGCAGATCGACGGTGACGGCCACTCGTCGACCGTGACCCGCGGACGGCTGGCCGGCTTCGGCGGCGCGCCGAACATGGGCCACGACCCGCGCGGCCGCCGCCATGCCACCCCCGCCTGGCTCGACATGCTGCAAACCGACAGCCCGCTCGAACGCGGCAAAAAACTGGTGGTGCAGATGGTCGAGACCTTCCAGGCCGGCGGCAAACCCACCTTCGTCGAAACGCTCGACGCCGTTCAAGTCGCCAAAGACAGCGGCATGCCGCTGGCGCCGGTCATGATCTATGGCGACGACGTCACCCACGTATTGAGCGAGGAAGGCATCGCCTATCTGTACAAGGCGCGCTCGCTGGACGAACGCCGCGCCATGTTGGCCGCGGTGGCGGGCGTGACGCCGATCGGCATGCGCCGCGACGAGGCATTGACCGAGTCCATGCGCAAACAGGGCTTGATCGCCACACCGGAAGACCTGGGCATCCGCCGCACCGACGCCACCCGTTCGCTGCTGGCCGCGCGCAGCGTTGCCGACTTGGTCGAGTGGTCCGATGGGCTCTACAACCCGCCGCCCCGCTTTAGGAGCTGGTAATGCATAGCGCACTGCGTTCGGCCGTTCGCACCGCCGTCGACCCGCTCGCCGACCGTCTCGCGGCGCATGCCGTGGCGGCGCTTGTCGACGAAGCCGAGCTGTCGCCGAAGCCGGGGCTCGTCGACAGCCGCGGATCGGGCGCGCACAGCGACCTGACGCTGGCGCTGATGCGACGCTCGGCGGCGACGCTCGGGCCGACCTTCCTGGCCATGGCGCTCGAGGCGCAATACCGCGCGCCCGGCATCGGGCTGCGCGAGGCGCTTGGCGCGATCGGCCGCGACGGCGAGGCCGCGATGATGCACGTCACCCAAGGGGTGAATACGCACCGCGGCGCCATCTGGGCGTTGGGCCTGTTGGTGGCCGCCGCCGCCATGCAGCCCGGCGACTGGCGGCCCGACGCCGTGGCGGCACGCGCCGCCGCGCTGGCGCGCCTGCCCGACCGGGGCATCCCGCCAGAACGGCGCAAGGGCGACGACGTCTGCAAGGCCTATGGCATTCGCGGCGCGCGCGGCGAAGCGCAAGACGGCTTCCCGCACGTGCTCACGCTCGGGTTGCCCACGCTGCTCGCCTCGCGCCGTCGCGGCTGCAACGAGACCGCCGCCCGCCTCAACGCGCTGCTGGCGATGATGACGCGCCTGGTCGATACCTGCGTGCTCTCGCGCGGCGGCCTGCCGGCGCTGGAATCAATGCGTCAGGGCGCCTGCCGTGTGCTGAACGCAGGCGGCGTCGACACCCTGCCGGGACGCCGCGCGCTCATGCAACTGGATCAAAAGATGCTCGAACTGCGAGCCTCCCCGGGCGGCGCGGCGGACTTGCTAGCCGCCACGCTCTTGCTCGACCGGCTCGTCAGCGACAGTTCGGATTAATTCTTCGGAAAGAAACCGCTATGGAAAAGATTCATCTCGAATACCCGGCGCAACAGCCGGCCGCGCGCGCCACGCACGTGGGCGTGGTCGGCTCGGGCGATCTGGAAGTGCTGGCCGAACCGGGCGAGTCCGGCAAGACCGTGATCGACATCCGCACCTCGGTGGACGGCAGCGGCCCGGTATGGACCGCGCAGCTGGCTCGCCTATTCGCCGCAGGCCGTCTGCCGGCCGTCAAGCTGGAAATCAACGACTTCGGCGCCACGCCGGGGGTCGTGCAAATGCGCATCGCGCAAGCGCTGGAGGAGATCGGTCATGCATGACAACAGACAAGACGCCATTTTGGCGCGGCAAAGCTTCATCGAACTCTCCGCCCGCGCCCGCGCCCGCGCCCTGCTCGACGCCGGCAGCTTCCGCGAACTGATCGGTCCGTTCGCGCGCATGACTTCGCCGTGGCTGACTGCGCAAGGCATCGTGCCGCAAGCCGACGACGGCGTGGTGATCGCCAAGGGCACGCTCGACGGCAAGGCGACGGTTGTCGCCGCCATCGAGGGATCGTTCCAGGGCGGGAGCCTCGGCGAAGTCGCCGGCGCCAAGATCGCCGGCGCGTTGGAGCTGGCGGCCGAGGACTGCCGCCAGGGCCGCCTCACCCAAGCCGTCATTCTGTTCGAAACCGGCGGCGTCCGGCTGCAGGAAGCCAACCTCGGCCTCGCGGCCATCGCCGAAATCCACTCGGCCATCGTCGATCTGCGCCAATACGCACCGGTGGTCGGCATCGTCGCCGGCACGGTCGGCTGCTTTGGCGGCATGTCGATCGCCGCCGGACTGTGCAGCTATCTGATGGTGACGCGCGAAGCGCGCCTGGGTCTGAACGGGCCACAGGTGATCGAACAGGAAGCCGGCGTCGAGGAGTACGACTCGCGCGACCGCCCGCTCATCTGGGGCTTTACCGGCGGCGAGCAACGCTATGAGACCGGCTTTGCCGACGCATTCATCGCCGACGACGTGGCCGACGTCCAGACACAGCTCGGCGCGCTGTTTGCCCGCGGCGTGCCCGCGCGCCACCGCAGCGACCGCCACGGCGACTTCCTCGCGCGGCTGGCCCGCGTCGACATCAGCCGCCAAGCCGATAGCGCCATGGTGCGCGCCCTGTTCACGAAAGGAGAACAAGCATGAGTACGTCCTCTCAACCGACACGCGGCGCATTGTGGATCGCCGCCCTCACCGGCGGCGCGCAGCCGGCCGGCGGCTACCCGGCATCGGTCACGGTCATCGACGCGGCGCTCGCGGGCGAATCCGCCCGCTTTATCGCCGTGGTGCGCGATGAGAACCACCGTTTTCCGCGCGTGCACAACGGCGAAGTTGGCTTGGTCGAAGGCTGGACGATCGCCCGCGCGGTCGATGAAGTCGTCGAGGCCGACCGCAACGCCGCGCAAAAGCGCCCGATCGTCGCCGTCATCGACGTGCCGAGCCAAGCCTACGGCCGGCGTGAGGAGGCTTTCGGCATTCACCAGGCACTGGCCGGCGCCGCCGGCGCTTATGCCAAGGCCCGCCTGGCCGGGCACCCTGTCATCGGGCTGATCGTCGGCAAGGCGATGTCCGGCGGCTTTCTCGCCCACGGTTATCAGGCCAACCGCCTGATCGCGCTCGACGACGGCAGCGTCATGGTGCACGCCATGGGCAAGGCCTCGGCCGCCCGCATCACGCTGCGCACGGTCGAGGAGCTGGAAAAGTTCGCCGCCACGGTGCCGCCGATGGCTTACGACATCGGCAACTACGCCACGCTCGGTCTGTTGTGGACGTTGCAGCAAGTCGCGTCGCCCGACGCGCCCGGCGCGGCCGACACCGCACAGGTGACCAAGACGCTGGAGCAAGCGCTGGCCGACATCCGCAAGGGGCCTCGCGACTTGTCCGGCCGGCTCAACAACGGCAACCGCCGGGCCTCGCTCGAAGTGCGCAACCGACTGCGCGCCGAGTGGGATGTTGCCGGCGGCTAAACCGATTCGAATACACTGACTAAAACGGAGACAACAATGACACTCGTCATCATCAACGCCCTGGCGCCGGTGTTCTTCATCATGCTGCTTGGGTACATGGCTGGCAAAATCAAGCTCGTAGACAATCGCAACGTCTCGCTGCTGAACATTTTCGTGATGGACTTCGCTCTGCCCGCAGCCCTATTCACCGCCACGGTCAAGACGCCGTGGGCCGGCATCGTCAAGGAAAGCCCGCTGATCATCATCTTGACGTTGTCGATGTGGATCGCCTACGCCGTGTTCTACTTCGTCAATACCCGCGTCTTCAAGAAATCGGCGCAAGACTCGGCCGTGCTCACGTTGACCGTGGCGCTGCCGAATTACGCCGCGCTGGGGCTGCCGATCCTCAACAGCATTTTCGGCGAGGGCCCCGCGACCTCGTTGAACGTGGCGGTAGCCATCGCCTGCGGTTCGGTCTTGATGACCCCGTTCTGCCTGATGACCCTCGAAGCCGGCAAGGCCGCGGCCGAAGGCGGCGAACGCCAATCGATGCTGGCGATGTTGCCGGTGTTGATGGGCCGCTCGCTGAAAAAGCCGATCGTCGCCGGTCCGCTGTTGGGCGTCATTCTGTCCGCGTTGGGCGTCACCATGCCGGCCATCGTACTGGGCGCCATCAAGCCGCTCGGTCTGTCCGCCACGGCCGCCGCGCTGTTCCTGACCGGCGTCATCCTGTCGGCGCGCCAGCTGAAGATCAACATGCCGGTATTGCTCGGCCTCGTCACCAAGAACCTGATTCAGCCGTTCATCGCCTGGGGCATCATTCTCGCCTTTGGTATTCATGGCGACGTGGCGCGAGCCGGCGTGGTGCTGATCGCGCTGTCGGCGGGCTTCTTCGGCGTAGTGTTCGGCAACCGCTTCGGTGTGCAGTCGCCCGATGCCGAGGGCACGCTGCTGTTGAGTTCGGTGCTATGTATCCTGAGCGTGCCGCTATTCATCATGCTGACCGCCGGCATGGCCTAATCCGAGCAAGACGAAACCTGCCGCCAACGGATGGATATCGACATGCGAAAGGATCGTCCCCACGCCCATGATCTGGTCTGGTGCGACAGCCCGGCCGCGCTCGATGCGGGCGCGGCCGGGCTGCCGGACTGGGCGAGAGAGTGCTGGCACGCCGGGTTGCCGCTGGTCGTCCGGCGCGCGCCGCTCGTCGGCGGGTTATTGCCGGTCGGACTGCGCGGACCGCAACGCAGCCAGCGCCATCCTGCCCATGTCCGGCTCGACCGCGTCATCCGCCGGGTCACGCCGCAGGACGTGGCGCGCGCCCGCGGCTGGCGCGGCCACCCCCGGCTAGACAGCGTGCCGCCGCTGCAAGCGCTGATCGCCATCGCCCCGTGGCTGGATGACTGGGGCGTGGACTGGGGTATTACCGGCGCCACCGGTTTCGAGCTCGCCAGCGGCCATCTCGCCTTGCGCCGCGACAGCGACCTCGACCTGACCCTGCGCTGCCCTCAGCCGCTCGATCGCGCCGAGGCACAGCAACAGTTCGCCTTGCTGCAAAGCGCGCCCTGCCGTATCGACATCCAGCTGGAAACCCCTCATGGCGCGGTCGCGCTGGCCGAGTGGCTGCGCGGCGGCCGCTGCCTGCTGAAGACCGACCTCGGCCCCTTGCTGGTGGGCGATCCCTGGCAGGCGGCCGCGGATCAGGAGATAGCCTCATGACCATTCTGTTCACCTTTCCCGGCCAGGGGGCGCAGGTGCCCGGCATGCTGCACCGGCTGCCGGACCACCCGGCCGTGGCGCACACGCTCAGCCAAGCCAGCGAGGCGCTGGGCGAGGACATTTTGGCGCTCGACAGCGCCGCCGCGCTCGCCTCGACGCGCGCCGTGCAGCTCTGTCTGCTGGTGGCCGGCGTGGCGGCCGGACGGCTGCTGGATACCCTAGGAAGCCGCCCAGACTTGGTGGCCGGGCTGTCGATCGGCGCCTATCCGGCGGCCGTCGTGGCCGGCGCGTTGGACTTTGCCGACGCGGTCCGTCTGGTGGCGCTGCGCGGCACATTGATGCAGCAGGCCTATCCGCAGGGGTATGGCATGACCGCCATTCTCGGTCTGCGCGAGGCGGCGTTGGCGCCGTTGCTCGCCGGCTTGCGCGCCGAGGGCGCGGCCGTTTTTCTCGCCAACATCAACGCCGAAACCCAACTGGTCATCGCCGGCAGCGAGGCCGATATGCAGCGCGCGGCGACGGCCGCCCTGGCCGCGGGCGCGCACAAGGCGCGCCGGCTGGCGGTCAGCGTGCCATCGCATTGCGCGTTGCTGACGGATTCGGCCCGCGATCTGGCACGGGCTTTCGCCGAGGTCCCGCTGCAAACGCCGCGCGTGGCTTATCTGAGCGCCAGTTCCGCGCGCGCCCTCTGGCAACCCGAGGCCTTGCGCGACGATCTGGTCAACAATATGGCGCGCCAGGTGCGATGGCGCGACACCGCGATCAGCGCCTGGGAACGCGGCGCGCGGCTGGCGGTGGAAATGCCGCCCGGCAGCGTGTTGACGCGGCTGGTCAAAACGGCATTCTGCGCAGGACTCTCGGTCGCCTTCGACGAAACCCGCGTCGACTCGATCCATCAATTCTGTCAGCGGGAAATCGCGCTGAACGGCGTCTACATCCCAGGACGCGGCACCGATTGGGGAACGGACTGAGGAAGCGCCTCCTTCAACAGTTCGATATCGCGCTTGGGCGGCGCGCCGAACAGGCGCGCATATTCGCGGCTGAATTGTGACGGGCTCTCGTAACCGACGCGGTAGGCCGCGGTCTCGGCGTTGACGGCTCCCGACACCATGAGGTTGCGCGCTTCCAAAAGGCGCAGCTGCTTTTGATACTGCAACGGCGTCATCGCGGTCAATGCCTTGAATTGGCGGTGAAACGCGGAAGGACTCATCTGCGCCACGCTGGCGAGGTGCTCGATGCTGACCGGCTCGGCAAACTGCCCGCGCAGCGTATGGATGGCATCGAGGACGCGCTTCATGGGGTTGTTGGCCAGCGCGAGTTGGGCCACGTCGCCGCCATGCGGCCCGGTCAGCAGCCAGTAGCTGATTTCGCGCTGAATCAATGGCGCAACCATCGCAATGGCATGCGGCGTCGCCAACAGCCGCACCATGCGCAGCACGCAATCGGCCAACGGACCGCCGAAATCGCTCACGAAGACGCCCTGACCAATGTCGCCGCCACCGGGCGGGGGCGTTTCCAGCGACGTCATCACCTCGCGCAACAGCGCCAAGTCGAATTCGACCACCACGCCCAGATAGGGCTCGGTGGGGCTGGCTTTGACCACCCGGCTTAACGCCGGCATCTCCACGCTCACCACCAGCGCTTGCCCCGGGCCATATTCCAAACGCCGGCCGCCGAAGGTGCTCCACTTGGCGCCCTGCACCACCACACACAACGCCGGCTTGTAGATCAGATGCACCGGATGGCGCTCCTGATCGGCGCGCAACAGGGTTAGACCGGGCATGGCCGTGCGAAAGGGGCTCGCGCCCGGCTGGGTGTCGGTATAGCGTTTGACGAGCTCGATCAGCGTATCCGCCATGGCAGGGGTTCTTCCGGTTTGTTTAGGGTTGCACCGCATAGTACGTCCTCGCGCCGACCGCTGGGCGTGCCATGACAGGATTAGGCAAGAACGGAGCAGATTTCGACATTCAATCACCTCCGTGCCGACACTAGACTGGCGGCATCCATCCCAACCAGGAGCCACGCATGTCTTCTCCCCGTAGAATCGCCCTCGTCACCGGCGGCAGCCGCGGCCTGGGCCGCAATACCGTGCTGAATCTGGCTCAGCGCGGCGTCGACGCGGTCTTTACCTTTCATCGCCATCAACCCGAGGCGGACAGCGTGGTCGCTCAGGTCGCCGAACTCGGCCGGCAAGCCGTGGCGCTTCCGCTCGACACCGGCAACGTCGCCGTCTTCGACGCCTTCGTGGCCGCGCTGCAAGCGGCGTTGGCGCAGCTTGGCGCCGAGCGCATCGACTATCTGGTCAACAACGCCGGCATCTCGCATCATGCGCCCTTCGCCCAAACGACCGAAGCCGAATTGGACGCCCTCTATAACGTGCATTTCAAAGGGGTGTTTTTCTTGACGCAGAAACTGCTGCCACTGATCAACGACGGCGGCCGCATCGTCAACATCTCCAGCGGGCTGACGCGCTTGGCCATTCCCGAAAGCGCGCCCTATGCGTCGATGAAGGGCGCGGTCGAGGTGCTGACGCGCTATCTGGCCAAAGAGCTGGGTCCGCGCGGCATCGCCGTCAACACCGTGGCGCCGGGCGCCATCGCCACCGATTTCAGCGGCGGCATGGTGCGCGACAACCCTGAAATCAACCGCCGTGTAGCCGAAATGACCGCGTTGGGCCGCGCCGGCGTACCGGACGATATCGGCCCGATGATCGCCGCGCTCCTATCGGAAGATAACCGCTGGATCAACGGTCAGCGCATCGAGGTGTCGGGCGGCATGGTGCTCTAGGAACCCTCTGAACAAGTTATTTACCGCTGCGGCGGCCCCGAAGGGCTGGCCGGTTTCCCAGGCGCGGGGCCGGCCGGGGACGCCTAGCATGGGCGCATCCGGGGCGAGGTTTAGGGTCTGTCTGCACCCCCTAGTCCGCCCCTGTTTGCCATCCCTTCGCAGGAGACTGTCTTGTTCATGATCACCTTGCTCTATCCCTACAAGGAGCATGCCCGCTTCGACTTCGCCTACTACCTCGGCACGCATGTGCCGTTCGTTAAGCGCTGCGTCGGTCCAACGCTGAAGGGGATCGTTATCGAAAAGGGTCTGGTCGGCATCATGCCGGACATTCCGCCCCCTTTCCTCGTCATTGCCCATCTGTATTTTGAATCGATCAAATCGTTCGAGAACACCTTCGGCGCTCACGCCAAGGAGATTTTCGCCGACATTCCCAACTTCACCGATTTACAGCCGTTGGCGATGATCAGCGAAGTGATCGCCGAGTGAGCAAGGAAAAGCCGGCCGCGCGGGCCGGCTTTGCTTGATCCGCGCGAGCGCGCCCTACGCCGCCAGCGTCTCGCCGATGCCGCGCAGGGTGCGCAGCAGCACCTCGCACTCGGCGTTCAACTTCGCCAAATGATCGATGCCTTTTTCCGGACACCCCGCCCGCGCCATGGCGGCGACCATCATGCACAGCTGCGCGGCGGGCACCGCCTTGAACTCCAGCAGCGATTGACGGAATTGCCGCGACAAATCCAGGACATGCTCCGATTCGCCGCGGCTCAATGCCTGCTGCAGCGCGGCCAGCATCGAAGGCGCCTCGGCGAGGAAGGCATGGATCTGCTCCAGCGTGACCGGATACTCCGACTCCTCCAGCGAGCGCGCATAGTCGAATTCTTGATGGCTCGGCGAGGCCGTGCCGCCATCGCGCTCGCTCTCAGGGCGCTGTTGCGGCACTCTGACGACGAAGGTGCTGCCCGAGCCGATGGCGCTTTGCAACGCAATGTCGCCTTTCATGTGCCGCACTAAGCGGCGGGCCAGCGGCAAGCCGATGCCGACGCCGCCGACGCTGCGCGTCGAGGATGCGTCCACCTGGGAGAAAGGCTCGAAAATCCGCTCATGATGCGAAGCGGCGATACCGATGCCGGTGTCGGTGACGCGCAGCACCGTCTCGCGCGCGCCGCTCGAACTGTCGGACTGCAAGCGGACATGGATCGAACCGCGCAAGGTGAACTTGATCGCGTTGTCGACCAGTACCTCGGCAATTTGCTTCCACTGATGCGCCTCGCCGACGATCCAAGGCGGAAAAGTCGGATCGATGGTCAGAACGAGGTCGAGCCCTTTGGTCGATGCGTGCGCGGCCAGTTGCGACACGGCGGCGGTGACGATGGCCGGCAGGTCGATGCGGCTTTGCTGGGTTTGCGCATCGTCGGCCTCGATCGAGATAAAACTTAGAATGGTGTCGATAATCCTCAACAATCCAGTGGCCGAACCTTGCACATCCGTCAGCAGGCTGCGCTGCTGCGCGTCCAGCGCCGTGTCCAAGACCAAGTCGAGTATGCCCATGACGCCGTTGAGCGGGGTTCTGAGCTCATGGCTCATCGAGGCCAGGAATTCGCTTTTGGCCTGGTTGGCCGCCTCGGCCCGCTCCTTGGCCAGATTCAGTTCCCGCGTGCGCTCTTCCACAAGCTCGGTCAGATGCGCCTGATGCAGCAGCAGAGTGCGCTGCGACTGTTGCAGTTCGCGCGTGACTTTTTCGTTGGCGGCCAACGCCTGATTCAGCGCCTCGGTGCGCGCCTTGACCTGCGCCTCCAGCATCAGCGTCGATTGGAACATGCCGAAATCCGATTCGGCGAGGCTGACACTGTTTTCGACGCGGTCCATCAGCACCTGAATGATGCGATCCCTGCGCGCCAACTCGGCGCGCAGCTCGTCCAGCGAGAGCGGAGCGTTGTCGACTGGCGTCATGACGCTTTCTCCGGCAGTTGTCCGAAGGCCACGCCGGTCAGCGTCTGATTGATATGCACCCCGCGCAACTGTTCGCCATAGGTGGCGAAGCCCACCATGTTGTGGTCGGTATAGAGCGTGTTCATTCGTTCGTCGAGGTGACGCTGCTGAATCTCCAGCCGGCGCAGAATGCAGTCCGAACCGAAGATCGCTACCGGCGGGCCGCCCAATGCGCTCTCGACCTCGTCAAAAGCGTCGCTCAGATTGCGAACCATATCCCCACCTTGCGCCAGGTGCAGCACCATGCCCTCCTCGATGGCGCAATAGAACTTCAGCGCGCCGCCGGGCAACGTCTGCTGGATCGCGCGGACATAATGCCGGTCGCCGACTTTGACCACGACCGGCGTCTTCGAGAACAGCTCCGGGAGACGCTCGTCCTCGACGACACCAGCGCAACGCGCATACTCTTTGGCGGCCGGCAGGCCGTTGATTTCATAGACAATGCGCTGCGCCTCGTCGGCCTTCGTCACCACCATGCGTTCGGGCAACACGTGAAAATGCTGGGTCATGAACAAATGAAACGGCAATTGCGTTGCAACCAGCGCCAGCACCATTTCACCGCTATGGAACGCGCCGTCGTGATAAACGTGGGTCTGCCGGAACGCGAGGTCGTCCCCCGCCGAACCGCCCACCATGAAGGTGGCGCCCAATGCGTTCTGCACGGTGCGCGAAACGGCCTCCTCCTTGATGGAGAGCCCGTCGATCAGTTGGAGCGCAAAAGTATTGGTCGACTGCACCCAATAGCCCTTGGCGGCAAGGCGCTCGCGCATGCCGTGCACTTGCTGCTGGCAGTCTTCGGCATCGAACGACGGTAGCAGCGGGAGATGGCAGACCTCGGCCAGGCACCATGGCGCGCAAAAGCCGATGCCGCTGATCGTGTGCTGATGAAAACCCTTGGGGCCAAACGCGCCGGCGGCGGTACAGCCGATAACGGGGATCTCGCCGAAGCGCCGGGCCAGTTCGGCCGCCATGCGGTCAAGCGCGAAGTCGCTGGAGCAGAAAAAGACCACCAAGGCCAAATCGGGATGCATGATGTCGCGGTGAAACGCCTCGACGGCGTCCGCCGCCTCCGCCAGGCATGATTGCGCGGTCCGGATCATGTTGCTCTCCTGATGGCACTGCCGCCGAAAGACCATCGCGGCGATGCGGCTATCTCATTATCCTATTTATTATGGATACATCTGCAATCATTACAATGCACATATTCTTAAGCCAAGACCGCTAGCGAGGCAACGTCAATCCTTTTTGCACCCGCCAAGACAAGGGCAAGGTCAACAACAGAACAAGCGCCAGCGCCATGACCGCGCTGGTAACGCCAGCCACGTCGCCCAAGCGGCCGAACAGCACCGGCGACAGCGCGCCGCCGCCGATGGTGCCGGTATAGAACAGCGCGAACGCCTGTTCGCGTTTGCCGGCGCCGGCAAGCTCAGGCACCGTGCCATACAGCACCGACGACGTGCCGTTCAACGCAAGGCCCATCAGCGGCAAGATCGCCATCGCGCCGGTCAACGGCAACGCCCATTCCGCGGCAATCAAGAGCGACGTCGCCGACTCCGTCAGCCAGACGGTTCTCATCATGCCGATGCGCGCGCCCAGATAGCCGCAAAACAGCTTGCCGAATGCGCCGCCGATGAACAACAGCGACAGCGCCAAACCGATGCCGGCGGTGCCGGCGCCCTTGCTTTTGAGCAGGAACGGCAAAAAGGTGAGAAAGCCCATGCGCACCGCGCTGTCGACGACGCCCGTGGCAAGCAGCGCGTGAAGCCCCGCGGACGAACCCCGCCCCGCCTCCGTCTTGATCGCGCCCGCCGTGTGCGCGGCCGTCTCCCGCCGCGCGGGAATCAGCCACCACAGAAACCCCGCGGCGCCGAGGCCGACAAGGCCCATCAGCCGCACGCTGACGCGCCAGCTCACCGCCGTCAGCAGCAGCCCCACCAATGCCGGAATCAGTGTTTTGCCAATATCGCCGGCAAAGTTATATTGCGCCAGCGCCTGCTTGCCGCCGCCCGCTTCGAAATGATCGGCCACCATCGTCGAGGCCAGGGGGTGCTGCGTGCTGGCGCCCAATCCGCCCAGCAGCAGCGCCGCCAGCAGCATCGCCAAGCCGCCGGCCTGCCCGGCCAGCAGATACGCCATGCCGGCCAACGCCGTCCCCCCCACCAGCAGCCGCGTGCGCCCCCAGCGTCTGGCGGCGCGGCTGGCCAATAGCTGAAAACCCGCCATCGAACCGGAATAGGCGCCGCGCAGCAACCCCACCAGCGCATAGCTGATCGCGAACTGAGCCTGCCAAACCGGCAGCAACACATAGATCAAATCGGTCAAGCCATCGTGGATGGCATGGGCGCTGCAGGCAGCCAGCAAGGCGCGTCGACGCGAGGCGGCATCGCCGGCTGTCGACGTTAGCGCTAAGGCGGCACTGTTCGGTTGGCTCATCGTGACAAGAGGACGCTATCGGAAGCAATCATTTAATCAGATTGCAACCATAACGGAAAGACAGTATGAAAATAGGCTAGGCTGTGGCCATCCCGACCGGCTAAAGACCCCGTATGACCGGCTTCTCCCGCTTGCCCTGTTTGCCGGCGCCTAGCCATGGCCAGCCGGGACTGAATCAGGCCACGGCCGCCGCCAGCGCGCGCCGATGGATGCGCAGCACCAGCACGGCGGCGAGCAGGCACAAGCCGCCGGACATCATCGTCGCCACGGTATAGGTGCCCAGGCTGTTGCGCAACATGCCGCCCACCAAGGCCGCCGCCGCGGCCCCCAGCTGATGGCCGGCCACTACCCAGCCGAACACCACCGGCGCGTCTTCCGAGCCGAACACATCGTGCGTCAATCGCACCGTCGGCGGCACCGTCGCCACCCAATCCAACCCATAGAACAAGCCGAACAGCGGCAGGCCGAAGTAAGTCAGGCCGAAGGCGTAGGGCAGGTAAATCAACGCCAGCCCGCGCAGGCCGTAGTACCAGAACAGCAACACGCGATTGTTGAAACGGTCCGACAGCCAGCCGGACAATGTGGTGCCGATCAGGTCGAGCGCTCCCATGGCAGCCAAAATGCTCGCGCCTTTCACCTCGCTGATGCCGTAGTCGCCGCACATGGCGATAAAGTGGGTGCCGATATAGCCGTTGGTGCTGGCGCCGCAGACGAAAAAGCTGAAGAACAGCAGCCAGAAGTCGCGCGACGACGACGCCCGCCGCAACGCGCCAAAGGCGATGGCAATGGGGTTGTGACGATGGTCGCCATCGCCTGGATGCGCGCCTACCGGCGCGCCATACAGCGGCAGGCTGACGCTGGACGGACGCTCCGGCAGCAGCCAGTAAACCAGCGGCAAAATCGCCGCCGCGCCGACGGCCACGGTCAACACCACCGGCCGCCAGCCATACGCTTCGACGATGGCCGCGAGCACCGGCAAGATCGCCAGCTGGCCGGTGGCCGAGCTGGCGGAGAGAATTCCCATGGCCAGGCCGCGCCGCTTGACGAACCAGCGATTGACGATGGTGGCGCCGAGCGTCATGGCCGTCACGCCGGTGCAACCGCCGACGATCACCCCCCAGATCAGCAGCAGCTGCCACTGATGGCGCATCAGGCTCGAGGCGGCGATGGCGCCGGCCAGCGCAACCAGCGAGAACAACACCGTGCGGCGCAAGCCGAAGCGCTGCATCGCGGCGGCGGAGAACGGTCCCATCAGACCGAACAATGCCAAGTTGATCGACAGCGCCAGTGAAATCGCCGCCCGGTTCCAACCGAAATCGTGCTCCAGCGGCAGAATCATCACACTGGGCGTAGCACGCGTGCCGGCGGTGATCAGCATCACTAAAAACGTCACACCCAAAACGACCCAGGCGTAATGAAAACGGCCACGAGCCCAGTCGGCGATCAGCTGCATGGGTTTCTCCTTGTCTTGTCTTGATCTTATATTGAATGTCGCAGTTGTTACTAGTCAGTCACATTGTTGTCATACTATGTACCGAGCGGTAACATGTCAACCCTATCGAGGAGAAGATGCATGAATGGCGAAATGGCCACGCCGGCCAAACCGGTCCGCAAGATGCTGCAGGCGGCGGAGGCGCAAACCCGCATTCTGGAAGCGGTGGACGAGCTGTTCTATCGCGAGGGCGCCCGCGCCGTCAGTGTGGACGAAGTGGTCAAACGCGCCGGCGTCAACAAGATGAGCGTCTACCGCCAGTTTCACTCCAAGGAAGATTTGATGCTGCATTACCTGGCGCGGCGCGACCAACGTTTCTGGCACTACATCAACGTCAGTCTGGCCAAACACCCGGACCGGCCGGGCGCGCAATTACGCCAGCTGTTCGCCGATTTGGCGCAACGCACGACGCAGCCAAACTACCGCGGCTGCCCGTTCGTCAACATCGCCTGCGAATTTCCCGACCCCACTCATCCCGCGCGGCGCGCGGTGGCGCAAAACAAACGTCAGCTGATCCAACGCCTGCGTGAACTGACGGCACAGGCCGGCGCGCGCGACGCGCGCATGCTGGCGGATGGCCTGGCCATCTTGATCGAGGGGGCTTACGCCGCGAGCCAGACCTATTCGCCGGATGACTCGCCGCTCAGCGGGCTGCCGCAGGTGGCCGACACGCTCCTACGCGCGGCGGGCGTGAACGATTAAAGGGTATTTGCCGCGCGGCGAAAGAGCAGCGTGTCCTCGCCGTTCATCTGCACACGTTGCGGTGCGCCATAGCCCACCTTTTCCGCCAGCCGGATCGAAGGCAGATTCTCCGGCGCGATCAGACAGACGCTATGGCCATACCCCTGCCCGTCCAGCCACGCCAATGCGGTGGACAACGCCTCGGTCGCGTAGCCTTTGCCGTGCGCCCATGGCGCCAGCGCCCACCCCGCCTCGGGTACCCCACTGATCGACGGCGCCATCATGCGATGGAAGTCGGCGAAGCCCAGATCGCCGACGTAACGGCCGCTAACCTTCTCTCTCACGCGCCAATAGCCGAAACCCAATAGCGCCCATAACCCGCGATACGACAGCATCCGGCGCCACGATTCGCTCGGCGTGGAAGGCTTGCCGCCGATGTAGCGCACCACATCGGGCGCCGCCCACATTGCGGCCAAAGGCTCGAAATCCTCGCGTTCATGGCCGGAAAGAATCAACCGCGCGCTTTCCAACCGGGGCGGCGTCGCGGCCGGCTGTGATGCTTCAGGTAATATCTGCATATTTTTTTCAAAATCACAAAAACCCTAGCATACGCCAACCGCGCAAACTCGACGCGGGAGCAAGGCATCGCCTACGCTCTGCGCGTCTTCATTCGGCTCGTCCGCCAACCCGTCCTGCGATGGAGGTCCCATGACCACGAAACTGAACCTGGCGCGCTTGACCGCGCTACGTGACCACATCATCCAGATGGGGCCCGCCGGCCACGACCTGTTGCGCGCAGCAGGGCTCGACACACTGCTGCCCGTGCTCGACCAGCTGACCGATACCTTGCCGCGGCTCGGCCTCGTCGCCGGCGAACTGGCCGATACCGGCCAAACCCTGTTGTTGATCAAAACCCGCCTGCTTCACCTCGGCGACCAGCAGGTCAACGCCGGTAGCGTGAGCGACCTGTTGGAACTGCCCTGCCTGAAACTGCAAGCACAGTCCGGCCGCCTCATCGCATTGCTCTAGGATCTGTCTGCAAACCCTAGAGAATCGGCGCGCGGCACGCGGGCGGCAACGATTGCCGGCCATTTTTGCCGCAGGGCGGCCGGCGCGCAAACGCCGGAGCCAGTTGCGGCCGCCGTCTCCGGCTCATGGCATGCGGTTTGCATAGAACATTGCACCTGGTTGATTTCATGAGGTGCTTCCATGATCGATTCAATACAGAAAGCCTCAACGGCAAACAGTATCGCCGCGGTCAGCGCCGCGGGCGCCAAGGACGACTCATTTTCCACGCTCTACCAGGCGCAACAACAGACCAGCGCCGCCCAGAGCAACGAAACGGCCTCCGGCGGCGCACCGCCTTATGCGCTGTTTTCCGCGGCACTGCTGCCCACGCCGGAAAATATCGAGAAGTTGCGCCAGCAAGCAGAGGGCTTGTTGACTCAACAAATGGGCGCTGCGGGGCTAAGCACCGCCCCCGCCTTCGATATCAACGAGGATCTGGCCACCGGCCGGATGACCATCAGCGGCAACCGGCCGGATAAAGACAAGATCGAGGCGCTGATCAACGGCAACAACACACTGCGGATGGCTTTGCACAACGCCAGCGCGCTGGCCTCGCAGCTGCCCGCCATGCAGGCTGGCGCCCAATATGCCCAAGCTTGGCAGCAGGCCGGCACCGACGAGCAGCGCAATGCGGTCTACAACTACTTCCGCTCGCTGTTCGACAGCTTGCCGGGCCAAACACATACCCAGCTCAGCATGGGACCGTCTGGTCTCGGGCTGACGCTCAACGGCCAGGTCATCTCCTCGACGTCAAGCTAGCAGCCGCTTCCCACGCGATGTCCAATAGGGAAGAGACATGATGGTTTTATCGTACTAAGATGCGTTCTGACAGCCGCCACGCGGCGTACCGTGAGATTCTTGATGAACGCAGAACAGCAGCAAATTCAAACCGCCGTGCAGCAAGGCGATTACGCAAAGGCGGAAGGCTTGATCGAACAGGTCCTGCAGCAACACCCCAACAGTGCCAAAGCGCATTACATTCATGCGGAGGTCTTGGCGCATACGGGCAAGCCTGCACAAGCGCAGCAGGAAGTTGCCGCGGCAAAACAGCTCGACCCGAAAATCGGTTTCACCTCGCCGGAAAAACTCGGCAAGTTCGAGGCCTATTTGGATGTCGCCGCACACGCCAAACAACAGACCCACACCGCCGCCCAGACCGTGGCGGTCACGCCGGCGCAGCCGGTAGAGAACCAGCCGATCGGGATTATGCCGATCGTCATCGGCTTGTTGGCGTTGGTGCTGATCACGCTGCTCGTCAGCCGGCTATTCCGTCGCCCGGCGGCGACTCAGAACGGCGGCTACCCGCCAGGCAGCCAGGGTTATGGCGGCGCGCAGAATTACCCGGTGGGGACCAATGGCGGCACCACCATCATCAACAACGGCAGCAGTACGGGCAGCAACGTGGCGGCCGGGCTGGGCGGCCTCGCGGCCGGCATGATGCTGGAGCGCGCGCTGGACGATCGCCGGGATGAGGGTTACCGCGAGGAAATGCTGCGCGAACAGGATGGTTACCGTCAGCCACTCGACAATCGCGAGGCGGACTACGCACAGCAGCAATTGGACGATCAGCCGTTCGACATGGGCAACAACGACGGCAGTTGGGACGACAGTTCGGGGCCGATCGACGACTCGATCAGCAATAGCGACAGCTGGTAAGCCACTGACGGTCTGCTCGAAAACAGACCCTAACCGCACGGACCGGCGTGACGCGCCGGTCCGTTTTTCATTGTCGTGCCAACACCGCCACGTTGACCTCGGCGCGCAAGCGGAAGCCGAGCTGATGATAGAGATCGATGGCCGGTTGATTGCTCTGCCATGCATGCAGGAAGGGAAGCTCGCCGCGCGCTTGGATCGCGGCGGCCACTGCGGCGGACAAACGGCGCGCCAGGCCTTGGCCGCGAAAGTCGGGATGGGTGCAAACGCCGCTGACTTCGGTGAAGCCCGGCATATGCATGCGCTCGCCGGCCATGGCCGCCAGACGGCCATCCAGGCGAATGCCGAGAAAACGCCCCATGGCATGGGTGCGCGCCAAGAAGGGCCCCGGTTCGGTCATCGTCGCCAACGCCAACATGTCGGGCGCGTCGGCGTCGGTCAATGCCACGATCTCGCCCGGTCCTGCAGGCACAGGCGAGATCGGCGTTTCCGCCAACATCTGCACTCCCATGGCGCGTTTGAGCGCCTTAAGACCGCAAGGGACGACAATCGGCGGCACTTGCAGCACGAATACCCGCTCATCGGGCGCCACCAGGGCCTTGAGCGCACGCCGCGCCTCGGCGCCGTCATCGCTGGCGGAGGCAAACAAATTGACGTCGCGTTGGTAACGGCGCGCCATCGCGCCGCCTTCGGCCAATGGCGCATGGTGCGTAATCAAGCTACTCCATACCGGCCGGTCCAGTGCCTTCATCGCCCCCTCCTATTGCCGCATAGCCGGCACGGCGGCTCAGCGTTCGTTCGGCCAACGCGTCTTCCAGCGCGGCCAGTTGTTCAAGCAGCGAACCGGACAGCGGCACGCAGATAGCGGCCACCACCGACGCCACTTGGCGCCAAGCGTGCGCCTTGGCCTGCTCGACGATGGCCCTCCCTTGCGGCGTCAGCATCACCGCGCGCACGCGCCGGTCGTCCACCTCGGCGCACGTGCCAACCCACCCCGAGGTTTCCAATTTTTCCAGCATGCGCGTCACCGCCGGCTGGCTCACCCCCAACGCCAAAGCAAGCTCCCCCACCGGCAGCGGGCCCGAACGATCGAGCGCGGCCAATGCCGGACAAAGCGATGCAGGAATATCGATACCAGCCTGCGCCAATACATCCTGCGTCTGGGCCTGCAGGCTCTCGCCCAGACGTTTCATGCGGCTGCCAAGCGTCATGTAGCCCAGCGCCTTGACGATGTCCTCGGCCATATTCCCCTCCCGTGACATGCGCATTTATATAACACGTTATATAAAAACACAATCCCGTAGCCCGCGCCACGTCCTCGGATTCAGATCACGACGGATTCGGTGCCGGCGGCAATATCACGAACTCGCCGTCGAAAGCGCCACCCTGCTCGCCATCGCATTCGAGCGTCGCCTGGATGGCGATACGCGCCATGCGGTTACGGGACAACAGCTTCACCAAGCGCGCCCAATCGGCGGCATCCGGCGCCACGCTCACGGCGGAGAAACCGCCGGCCATCGGCCGGTCGTAACGCATTTGATTGGCGTGAATGACGATACGGCCATCCAACGCCGCATCGCTGAGACGCACGAACAACAGACTCCAAGCGGCCAGCGTCGCCAAGGTCGACGCACTGCCGCCAAAAACCGTGTCGCGGTGGTTGATGTTGGGTGCCAGCGGCGCATAAAGCACAACCCGCTCGGCGCTGGCTTCGCGCACAGACACCGCCATCGCCTTGGAAAGGGGAATATGTTCGTGCAGATACTGTTCTACGGTTTGCCGATACATCATGGGTTCCTTGCACGACGGTCGGCCCATTGTGCCACAACAGGATTGCCGCATATTTCGATAAGGGCAATAAACCACAGATAGGAATATCTATGGAACAATTAACCACATTACATTCGATACTACAGAATAAATTATTTATTATTGTTGTATTAATGGTGTATTTCACCAATAGGGTAAGCATGGATTGTATACAATTTGCCGCAGATCAAATCGGCCGCCCCGCCCTAGCCCTAGCATGCCAGCACTGCATCAACACCCCTCATTCTTTCTAGCGACAGCATTACGCCACCGGCTTATACCGGTGGCGATTTTTTTTGCTCGCATCGATTCGAAATGTAGCATTACTACAGAAACGAACGACAAGAGCACAAACCTGACATGGATCAAAAACCCTTCTATTCCTGGATTTTTGCAATCAAATTCGTATTGACAGCGTCATTGCGCGTAGCAATACTACAGTCAAAGTCTCATCCGACTTTACCAGGACAGAAGTCAAGAAAAGAGAAAGGCCCCGCGCAAGCGGGGCCTCTTCTTTTGTCCCGCCCCATCGCTACCAGTTGTACTGCACCAAGCCGCCACCGGCACCGTAGCCGTGCGTTTTGACCAGCGGGCTATCCTGACTGCTGCCGAGCATGCGCAAATAGGCGGCGCGGCCAATCACTTGCCAATGCTTGTCGATGGGCACCAATAGCGTCAACCCGACGACCCCCTGACTCCAGCCGCCCCCCGCCTGATAGGCGGAGAAAGAGGTATTGGCCGCCTGCTCGGCGTTCACGCCGAACCAGCGTTGCATGTAGTGGCGATCGCCGGCCATCAGCGCACTGTTGAGCACCAGCACGGCGGAAGGGCGAGTCAGCAACGTATAGTCGACGCTCAAGGCCAATTGCTGTCCCTGCATGCCGCCTTTCAGATTGCTCAGATATTTGGCGCCCAGCTTCCAATCGCCTTGCTGGTAGCGCAACAACGCGCCCGCTTGTGCCGTGGCGCCGATATCGCCCATTCCTTCCAGCGAGGTGTCATGGTCGATGCGGCTACTCTGTGCGCGCCGGTCACTGGCGGCAAGCAACAATGCCAGCGACCAGTTCGGCGCCAGCTGCCACGCTTTGCCCATCCCATCACGGGTATCGACAAACCAGCCGTCGTCGCGAACGGCGCTCACCTGCCCCAGCCAGCGCACATGATCATATCGTCCGCCCATGACTTCCGGCGTCCAGGCGGCGCCAACGCCGGTACTCACCGCCCATGTCGGCGCCGATGCCGCCGGCTTGACCTCGTCGGCCCATGCCAACGCGCTGAGACCGCACAGGGCGAGCGCAAGGGGGTAACGCATGCTGTTCTCCTCAACCGCGCCAGAGAGGCCATCCTCTCCGGATCGAGGCCATTATCGGCGGCGCAACCTTGTCCGTAGCTAAGCGCAACCTTTGCCGCGGCTTAACGACGACGCGAAGACCGATGGCGACCCACGGGCTTTGCGTTACCATGCGAATAACGGTTAATCGGCATATAGATCATGCATATTTTGCTTATCGAGGACGATTTGGATCTCGGCTTCGCGCTACAACAAGCGTTGAAAGTTGAAGGCATCAGTAGCGAGTGGCGCCGCAACGTCCAGGATGCGCCGCAAACCCCGGCCGAGATCGAGCACGATTGCGTCCTGCTCGATCTGACGCTGCCGGACGGCGATGGCCTGAGCCTGCTCGGCCGCTGGCGCAAGGCCGGCATCGCCACGCCGGTGATCGTCATCACCGCCCGCTCGGCGCTGGAGGACCGCCTGGCCGGACTCGACGGCGGCGCCGACGATTTCATTCTTAAACCGTTTGCCATGCCGGAATTGATCTCGCGCATCCGCGCCGTGCTGCGCCGCTACGCCCGCCAAGCCAGCGAAGTGTGGACACTGGGGGAACTGCAGATCATTCCGAGCCGGCGGGAGGCCCAGTTGAACGACGCCCTGCTCGAACTCTCCCCGCGCGAATTCAATTTGCTACTGGAGCTCGCGCGCGAGGCCGGCAGCATCGTCGCAAAATCCGCGCTGGCGCAGCGGCTGGAGCCGCTGGGCGAACCGGTCGACTTTGGCGCGTTGGAAGTCCATATCTCCAACCTTCGGCGCAAGATCGGCGCCGAGCGTATCCGTACCGTGCGCGGCGTCGGCTATATGTTGCAATCATGAAGGCGCCTGGACATTTCTTGCGGCCAAGCCTGCTGCGGCGGGTGGTTTGGACGGTCTTCGCCAGCTTCGTGCTGGTTTGGCTCGTCCTGGTGGTATGGAAATATGTGGAACTCAAGTTTGAGACCGACAAAGATCTGAGCAAGACCTCTCAACATATCGGCAAACTGCTGATGCCATTAAGCGACCGCACCTATCTTGCCAGCGAGACCAAGGCCATTTCCGACATCATCAATGAGGCATACCGGCAGAGCGATGTGCCCGACCCCTACCTGGTCATGCTGTATGCGCCGGACGGCACACGGCTGTTCCGCTCGCACAGCAACGGGGAATTGGTGCCGCGCGCGCGCGACAACGTCATCGAAACGGTACGCATCGGCGAACTCGACTACCACATACTGCAAACGCGCGGGCCGCACTGGATATTGATATTGGCCAGCCCTTCCTTCCGGGCGCAATGGGTATTCATTCAAACAAGCAAGGACATCTGGACACGAGTCCTGCTGGCGTTCGCCATCATTCTGCTGGCACTGTCCGTTGCCGTCTGGGGCGGCCTGAGGCCGCTGCAAAAGCTCTCGCGCCTCATTGCCGCGCGTCATCCGGACGACCTTGCGCCCTTGGCGTTCAACGCCCGGCACGCCGAACTGGTCCCGCTGGTCGAAGCGCTCGACCGCCTGCTCGCCGCGCTCAAGTTGAAGATCGAACGCGAGCGCGCCTTCGTGCAGGACGCGGCGCATGAGCTGCGCACGCCGATCGCGGTCATTTCCGCCGAAGCGCACGTGCTGAGCAACCCAGGCGCCTGCGACGCGACCGAAGCCGGCGCGCGCATGAACCACGCGGTGGCGCGCACCACGGCGCTGATCGATAAGCTATTGGAAATGGCGCGGCTGGACGACCAGCGCCCGGTGCTGGCGCAACGCTGCGACTTGGCCGCCATCGTGCGCGAGGAGATCGCTGGCGCGCTCCCTCGTGCGATAGCCAAACAACAAGAGGTGTCGTTCGATGGGCCTGAGCAATTGCCGCTCGACATCGAACCGGCGGCCTTCCATTCCATCATCCAAAACCTGCTGCACAACGCGCTGGCCTACGTACAGGATGGCGGCCGCATCGAGGTACGGCTGGGCGTCAGGCACCAGAAGGTCGATCTGACGGTCTGGGACGATGGCCCCGGCATCGCGCCGGCGGATCGCGTACAGGTGTTCGAGCGCTTCCATCGCGGTTCGGGGCATGCAAGCCCCGGCTCCGGATTAGGCTTGGCCATCGTGCGTCAAGCCGCGCACCGCCTGCGCGGCACGGTCGCGCTCAGCGATGGGCTCGACGGGCGCGGCTGCTGCTTCCGCGTGCGCTTCCCCCTGCCCGCGCCGCTAGCGCCCATCTGCAAATCCTAGGACTGGCGAACAGACTTGAAGCTACCAAGCGTATTGCGCCAGCGCGGTCGCTGTGCCGTAGCCATGATTTCTGATCAGCGGACTATCTTCCGTGTGGCCGAGCTGGCGCACGTAGCTCACGCGCCCCACGGCTTGCCAATGGCGGTCGATCGGCAACAGCAGCGTCGCCCCGAGCGAGCCCTGCGTCCAACCGGCGCCGGTCCGATAAGCGGCAAACGGCGTCTTCGCCGCCTGTTCGTCACTGACGCCGAACCAGCGTTGGGAATAATGGCTGTCACCGGCGGTGAGCGCGCTATTGAGCGTCAGCGCCGCGGACGGACTTTTCAGGATTGTGTAATCGGCACCGAGCTTCAACTGCTGCCCCGGTTGGCCGTGTTTCAGATTGCCCAAGTACCGGGCCTGCCATTGCCAGTTGCCAAGCTGGTAGGTCATCGCCAAACCAGCCTGCACGACACGATCGATGTCGCCCATGCCGCTGAGCGTGGTGTCGCGGTCGATCTTGGCGCTTTCCTCGCGCGCGTCGCTCACGGCGAAGAACGTGGATAGGACCAAATCCGGCGATAGCTGCCACTTCTTGCCCGCGCCATCTTGAAGGTTAAAAAACCAACCGTCGCGATGCTCGACGTCCAGATTCGGCACCGGGCGCGCACGGTAAAACGACCCGCCCATCACCTCGGGCTTCCAGCTCACGCCCGCCCCGGCGGTCACGCGCCAATCGGACGACGGTTTGCCGTCATGGGTCATGGCGGCGGCCGGCACGTTTGCCAGGAAAAGGGCGCCCAGCGCACACACGGCCAGGGGCAACGAATCACGCATCATCTACTCCGTAGGTTATTTCTGATGCGTAATCGTGGACGACCGGCTGGCTGTGCTAAATCGGATTTGTCTGGTTTTGCGTGAGGGGCAATCAAGAAAATCGGCGCCTCGCCGAGGCGCCGATTTTCGCTTACGTCAGCGCGGGCGCACCAACTGCCAAGCGCGCGTCAGATAGGTGACGCTGGCGAAACCGCTCCAGCTGTGCACCATGCGCGTGAAGGGGAACAACATGAAAAAAGTCAGACCGCAGAAAATGTGCAGCCTGAATACCCATGGCGCGCCTACCACCAGGTTGGCGGCGTCGCCTCGGAAAGTCAGGATATGTTGCGCCCACAGCATGAAGGTCAGCATGGTTTGGCCGTCCAGGTGCTGCGCGGACTCGGGGATGGTCGCCAAACCCAGGCTCAGCGTCAGCAACAGCCACGGCAGCAGAATCTTGTCGCGCAAGGCGGTCTGGGCGGCCAGCCGCTCGTTGCCGAGCCGGCGCGCGAGCAAAATCAGCAAACCGATCAGCCCCATGCCCCCCAGCACGCCGCCCGCCCCCATGGCGATCAATTGCTTGGCCGTCAGCGGCACACCGAGGAATTCCCATACCGCGATCGGCGTCAGCAAGCCGCCCAGGTGGCCGAGAAACACGCCGATCACCCCAATGTGAAACAGGTTCGACCCCAGGCGCAGCGGGCCGCGATACAGAAATTGCGACGACTCGGCGCGCCAGGTGTACTGCTCGCGCTCGAAACGCACCAGGCTGCCGAGCAGAAACACCGCCAGGGCGATGTACGGGTAAATGCCGAACACAAACAGATGCAGGTAATTCATGATCAGGCTCCTTGCCGCTCGGGGCGCGGGTGAAAGCGGATGGTCTGGGTCGCGGGCTGCGGCGCGAGCAGCGGCTCCATGCCGTCGAGACCGCCGCCGAAACGCGCCATGGCTTCATCCATGTCGCGCACGGGCGGCACACCGATCGGCAACGGCTCGATGGGGCTCAAGGCGACGAGCGCGTCAAACACCCCGGCGTAGGGGCTTTGCGCCGCGGCCAACCGCTCGCCCACCGCGGCGATGACGTGCACCGCCTCGCCCAACAGCGCGCCGGCTTCCGCTGCCGGCAGCTGCGCGAGAAACTCGAGGAACAGCGGCAGAAAATCCGGCAACTCGTCGGCGGCGATGAAAAAACCGTGCTCGCTATAGGTGCCCATCAAACTGACCATGGCCTCGCCACGTTCGCGGCTCTCGCCGTAGACGTGCTCGAACAGGTGCAGACTGAGGCTGCGATTGCGGTCGAACTGGTCGACGTACTGCGTCTGCAAATCGATCAGCGACTCGCTTTGCATGTGGTACAAGAGCGGCGCGACCGGCAAGGCGACATCGTCCGGCAACCGGGCGGCGCGGGCGCGGATCTCGGGCAGCGCCGACACCAGATCGGCTTCCGGGTATTGCAACAGCACGGACAATAAAGAAAAGGCGTTCATGGTCGCTCCTACTGGTGGGCCTTCTTGCGCGACTTCGGCATGTCGGCGAAGAACACCGAACCCTGCTTCTTCTTGCCGAACAGCGTGCCGTCGGACACGCCGCCCGAGCAGCCGTTGCCAAAAGTGAAACCGCAGCTGCCCTTCTCGTTGAAGCTGTCTTCCACCATTTCCTTGTGGCTCGACGGAATCACGAAACGGTCTTCATAGTTGGCGATGGCCATGGTGCGGTACATGTCTTCCACCTGCTCGCGCGACAGTCCGACTTGCGCCAGCACCTCGCCCGCCTCGCGCTGTTCGACATGGCGGGCGCGCATATAGGCGCGCATGGCCAGCATGCGGTCGAGCGCGTGGCGCACCGGCTCCTCCTCGCCCGCGGTCAGCAGGTTGGCCAGATAACGCAGCGGAATGCGCAGCTCGCTCACGTCGGGCAGGATGCCGTTCTTGCCCATTACGCCGCTTTGCACCGCCTTTTGGATCGGCGACAGCGGCGGGATGTACCAGACCATCGGCAACGTGCGGTATTCCGGATGCAGCGGGAAGGCCACGCGCCATTCGACCGCCATGCGGTACACCGGCGAGCGCTTGGCGGCGTCGAGCCAGCTGTCGGGAATGCCTTGACGGCGGGCTTCCTCGATCACCGTCGGATCGTTCGGGTCGAGGAACACGTCCAGCTGCGACCGATACAGGTCCTGCTCGTCGGCGACACTCGCCGCGTCGGCGATGCGGTCGGCGTCGTACAGCATCACGCCCAGATAGCGGATACGGCCCACACACGATTCCGAACATACGGTCGGCTGGCCGGCCTCCAGGCGCGGATAACAGAAGGTGCACTTCTCGGCCTTGCCCGATTCCCAGTTGAAATAGATCTTCTTATACGGACAGCCGGAGATGCACATCCGCCAGCCGCGGCACTTATCCTGGTCAACCAGCACGATGCCGTCGTCCTCGCGCTTGTACACCGAGCCCGACGGGCAGGACGCGACGCATGTCGGATTGAGGCAGTGCTCGCACAAGCGCGGCAGATACATCATGAAGGTGTTCTCGAAGGTGGCGTACATCTCCTTCTCCACCGCCTTGAACAGCTGGTCGCGGCTGCGCTTGGCGAATTCGCCGCCCAGATCGTCTTCCCAATTCGGGCCGCCGACGATCTTGTCCATCTTTTTGCCGGTCAACACCGACACCGGACGCGCCGTCGGCGGCGCCTTCATCGCAGGCGCGTTTTGCAGATGCTCGTAGTCGTAAGTGAACGGCTCGTAGTAGTCGTCGATCTGCGGCAGGTTCGGGTTGGCGAAGATGTTGGACAGAATCTTCATCCGGCTGCCCTGGCGCGGCTCGAGCTTGCCCTCGGCGGTACGGCGCCAGCCGCCCTGCCACTTGTCCTGGTTTTCCCACTCGCTGGGGAAGCCGACGCCCGGCTTGGTCTCGACGTTGTTGAACCAGGCGTATTCCACGCCGTCGCGGCTCGTCCAGACGTTCTTGCAGGTTACCGAACAGGTATGGCAGCCGATGCACTTGTCCAGATTCAGCACCATCGCCACTTGCGCACGAATTTTCATGGTTGTCTCCTCAGGCGTCCCGGCCGTTTTGGGGCTGGTCGAGCCAGTCCACCCGATTCATCTTGCGCACGATGACGAACTCGTCGCGGTTGGCGCCGACCGTGCCGTAATAATTGAAGCCATAAGCCTGTTGCGCGTAGCCGCCGATCATATGGGTCGGCTTGGTCACGGTACGCGTCACCGAGTTGTGGATGCCGCCGCGCTTGCCGCTGGTTTCCGCGCCGGGCACGTTCACGATCTTCTCCTGGGCGTGATACATCAGCGTCATGCCGGCCGGCACGCGTTGGCTGACCACGGCGCGCGCGGTCAGCGTGCCGTTGAGGTTGAAGACTTCGACCCAGTCGTTGTCGACGATGCCGGCGCGTTGCGCATCCTCTTCCGAGACCCACACGTGCGGGCCGCCGCGGCTCAGGGTCAACATGCGGATGTTGTCCGAGTAGGTCGAGTGGATGCCCCACTTCTGGTGCGGCGTAATGAAGTTGAGCACGATCTCCTTATTGCCGTTGGGCTGATAGCCGAGCATGGCGCCGGTGGTCTTCAGGTCCACCGCCGGCTTGTAGACGGCCAAACCCTCGCCAAAGTCCAACATCCAGCGATGATCCTGATAGAACTGCTGGCGGCCGGTGAGCGTGCGCCAAGGAATCAGCTCGTGCACGTTGGTGTAGCCGGCGTTGTAGCTGACCTCCTCGCTTTCCAGACCGGACCAGGTCGGGCTGGAGATGATCTTGCGCGGCTGCGCCTGAATGTCGCGGAAACGGATCTTGTCATGCTCGCGGCCCACCGCCAAATGCGTGTGATCGCGGCCGGTAATCTTGGACAGCGCGGCCCAGGCCTTCACCGCCACATGGCCGTTGGTTTCCGGCGCCAGGGACAGAATCATCTCCGCGGCGTCGATGGCGGTTTCCAACTTCGGCTGACCATTGGCGCCGCGGCCATTGAGCTCGCCCAGTTCCTTCACCTCATGCGCGGTTTGCCAGGCGATACCCTTGCCGCCGTTGCCGGCTTTGGCCAGCAGCGGGCCGATGGTGGTGAACTTCTCGTGAATGCGGGTGTAATCGCGTTCAACCACGGTCATCTGCGGCGCGGTCTTGCCCGGAATCAGCGCACACTCGCCCTTTTTCCAGTCTTGCGGCGCGAGCGGCTGACCCAATTCTCCCGGGGTATCGTGCATCAGCGGCGTCAGCACCAGATCTTGGCGCGTGCCGAGCACCGGCCCGCCGATTTCCGATAGCTTCTTGGCCAGCAGCTTGTAGATTTCCCAGTCGCTCTTGGCTTGCCACAACGGTTGCACCGCCTCGGACAGCGGATGGATGAACGGATGCATGTCCGAGGTGTTCATGTCGTCCTTCTCGTACCACGTGGCGGTCGGCAGCACGATGTCGGCGTACAGGCAGGTGGTGCTCATACGGAAGTCGAGCACGGTCAGCAGGTCGAGCTTGCCTTCGGCCGCCGGACGCACGGTGACTTCGGACGGCTTGATGCACTGCGTCTCGTCGTCGAACAGCGCGTTTTGCGTGCCCAGCAGGTACTTGAGGAAATATTCGTGCCCCTTGCCGCTGGAGCCGAGAATGTTCGAGCGCCAGACGAACATATTGCGCGGGAAGTTCTTCGGATTATCCGGGTCGTCGCACGACATCTTCAGGTTGCCCGACTGCAGCCCCTCAACCGTGTAGGCCACGGGGTCCTTGCCGGCCGCGGCAGCGTCGCGCGTCAGATCGAGCGGGTTGGTTTCCAGCTGCGGTGCCGACGGCAGCCAGCCCATGCGTTCGGCGCGCACGTTGAAGTCAAGCAGGCTCAAGCCGGCATAACGGCCTTTCGGCGCGGTCGGGCTGAGAATCTCGTCGACGCCCAGCTTTTCGTGACGCCATTGACTGGTATGGGCGTAGAAGAAGCTGGTGCCGTTCATTTGCCGAGGCGGACGCTGCCAGTCGGTGGCAAAGGCCAACGGCGCCCAACCTTGTTGCGGGCGCAGCTTTTCCTGGCCGACATAATGCGCCCAGCCGCCGCCGCTTTGGCCGATACAACCGCACATCATCAGCAAATTGATGATGCCGCGATAGGTCATGTCCATGTGATACCAGTGGTTCAGCGCCGCGCCGACGATGACCATGCTCTTGCCGCGGGTGCGGTCGGCGTTGGCGGCAAACTCGCGCGCCACGGTGACCACGTCCGCCGCCGGCACGCCGGTATGCTTTTCCTGCCACTTCGGCGTGTAGGGCACGTCGTCTTGGTAGCTGTGCGCCACATTTTCGCCGCCCAGGCCGTTATCGACGCCATAGTTGGCCAGCATCAAGTCGTAGACGGTGGCCACCAGCACGCTCGATCCGTCCTTGAGCGTCAGCCGGCGCACCGGCACGTTGCGCGTCAAGGCGGCGTCGTGTTCGGCGCCGAAGTACGGAAACGCCACGCGCGCCACGTCGTCGTGATGGCCGCAAAGCGACAGCATCGGATCGACGTCCCGGCCATCGGCAGCCTTCATTTCCAGGTTCCACTTGCCGATCATGCCGTCCTGCTCGCCCCAACGCAGGCCGATGGTGCCGTTGGGCACGACGATGTCGCCGCTCGTGCCGTCGATCAGCACCGTCTTCCAGTCCGGGTTGTTGGCATCGGCGTGACCGGACAGCTGCGAGGCACGCAGATAATGGTCGGCCACCAGGCCGTGCTCGCCTGCCTTGAGCGTCACCAGCATCGGGAAGTCGGTGTACTGTTTGCCGTATTCGGTAAAGTAGGCGCTGGCGCCGGTGCGGTGGAATTCGTTGAGCACCACGTGCCCCATCGCCAGCGCCAAGGCGGCATCGGTGCCTTGCTTGGGCGCGAGCCAGATGTCGCCGAACTTGGCCATTTCGCCGAAGTCGCTCGACACCGCCACGGTCTTGGTGCCCTTGTAGCGCACCTCGGTGTAGAAATGCGCGTCCGGCGTGCGGGTCATCGGCACGTTCGAGCCCCACACCATCAGATAGGTCGAGTTGTACCAGTCGGCCGACTCGGGCACGTCGGTCTGCTCGCCCCACACTTGCGGCGAGGCCGGCGGCAAATCGCAGTACCAGTCGTAGAACGACGTGCAGACACCGCCGATCAGGCTGAGATAGCGGCTGCCGGCGGCATAGGACACCATCGACATCGCCGGAATCGGCGAGAAGCCGATGATGCGGTCAGGGCCGTAGGCCTCGATGGTATGGGTATTGGCCGCGGCGATGATCTCGCTGGCGGTGTCCCAGTCGGCGCGCACGAAGCCGCCCAGGCCGCGCGACTTCTTGTAGCGCGCCGCCTTGGCCGGGTCGGACGTGATGGACGCCCAGGCCTCGACCGGTCCCAGCGTCTTGCGCGCCTCGCGCCACAGCGCCATCAGCTCGCCGCGGATCATCGGGTACTTCACCCGCTGCGCCGAATAGACATACCAGGAATAAGAGGCGCCGCGCGGACAGCCGCGCGGCTCGTGATTGGGTAAATCGGGACGGGTGCGCGGATAGTCGGTCTGCTGCAATTCCCAGGTGATCAAGCCATTCTTGACGAACACGCGCCAACTGCAGGAGCCGGTGCAGTTGACGCCATGGGTGGAGCGCACCACTTTGTCCTGCTGCCAGCGCGCGCGATAGGCGTTTTCCCACTGGCGGTCTTCGTTGACCACCGCGCCGTGGCCGTCGGCGAAGGTGTCGGTGGTCCGCGAAAGGAATTTCAAGCGATCGAGAAAGTGACTCATGGCGCCTCCGAGAGCGGCGTTGTTTTATCACCCCCAGCCTACGCCGCACCGCGCCACCGCCCCATTCACCAAAGGCAGCAATCCACCCCGGATGGAAGAACTAGTCCGACTAGTCCTTTTGGACAGGTAGATACACCATCCCTTCGCGCACCTCGACCGGCAGCGACAACACCGAATAGTCCGGGTCCTCCAGACATTGGCCGTCGCTGAGCCGGAAACGTTGCTTTTTCAACGGGCTTGCCACCCACAGCTCGCCCTGATGCTCGACGATCAGTCCGCGCGACAGCACGCTGACATGGGCGAACGGGTCGACGTTATCAAGCGCAAAGACCCGCTCGTCGGCATAGGGCCGAAACAGCGCCACCTGGCGCGCGCCGATCAGCGCGCAAGCGCCGCCGCCCGGCAAAATGGCGTCAAGCGGACAAATGCGAATCCAATCCATGTTCAGTCCTCCACGCGGTGAATGGCGATGGTCCGGCGCTCTTCGAGAGCCGCCGGGCGAAGCTGCCCGCGCACCGGCACGTATTGCAGGCCAGGGTCGGCGGCGGGACTGTTGATGAAGTCGGCGAAGCGCGACGGGTGGGCCGGATCGGCCAGCGTGCGCTGCCATTCGCACTGATAGGCGGCGCGAAGCATCGCCAGATCGGCTTCCAATTGCGCGCCGAGGCCGAGGGCGTCGTCGACGATCGTCGTGCGCAAGTAATCGATGCCGCCGTCTAGGCTCTCGACCCAGGCCGCCGTGCGCTGCAGCTTGTCGGCGCTTTGCGCGTACAACATGACGAAGCGGTCGAGATAGCGCAGCAAGGTGTCGCGATCGAGATCGGCGGCCAACAGCTCGGCGTGACGCGGCTTCATGCCGCCGTTGCCGCCGACGTACAGATTCCAGCCGGCGTCGGTGGCGATGATGCCCACGTCCTTGCCTTGCGCCTCGGCGCATTCCCGGGTGCAGCCGGAGATGCCGAACTTCATCTTGTGCGGCGTGCGCAAACCCTTGTAACGATGTTCCAGCTCGACGCCGAAACCGACGCTGTCCTGCACGCCGTAGCGGCACCAGGTGCTGCCGACGCAGGTTTTCACCATGCGCAGCGATTTGGCGTAGGCTTGGCCGCTTTCGAAGCCAGCGTCGATCAACCGCGCCCAAATGCGCGGCAAATCGCCCTTGCGCGCGCCAAACAGACCGATACGCTGCGCGCCGGTCACCTTGGTGTAGAGCTGAAAATCCCGCGCCACTTGCGCCAGCGCCATGAGGCCCTCGGGCGTCACTTCGCCGCCCGCCATGCGCGGGATGACCGAATACGAGCCGTCTTTTTGCAGATTGCCGAGGAAGGCGTCGTTGGTCTCCTGCAACACCGCCAGGTCGGGACGCAGCGCGTAATCGTTCCACGCCGAGGCCAGAATCGATGCCACCGCCGGCTTGCAGACTTCGCAACCGTAGCCTTGACCGAAGCGGCGGATGGCCTCGTCGAAGGTTTTGACCTGGTTGACCTTGATCAGATGGAACAGCGCTTGCCGGCTATGGGCGAAGTGCTGGCACAAATGGTTGCTGACCTCGATGCCCTGTCGCGACAACTCGGCGTTCAACACTTGAGCGATCAACGGCACGCAGCCGCCGCAACCGGTGCCGGCGCCGGTTGCGGCCTTGATTTCCTCCACGCTGCGGCAGCCGCCGGCCACCGCCGCGGCAATGCGGTCCTTGCTGACGTCGAAGCACGAGCAAATCACCGCGCTGCCCGGCAGCGCCGACACCCCGGAAGCCGGCCGCGCGCCGGCATAGGCCGGCAGGATCAACGTGTCGGGATGCGCCGGCATCGGCAGCGCGTTGCGCTTCATCTGCAACAGCTCGCCATAATCGTCGACGTCGCCCACCAATACCGCGCCCAAGAGCTCGCGGCCGTCGGCCGATACCACCAGCTTCTTGTACACGCCACCGTGGTCGTCCTGGTAGACATAGCTCTGCGCGCCGGGCGTGCGGCCATGCGCGTCGCCGATGCTGCCGACCGACACCCCCAGCAATTTGAGCTTGGCGCTCATATCGGCGCCCGTGAAGGCGTTGTCGCACCCCATCAGGTGGTCGGCCGCCACTTGCGCCATCTTGTAGCCCGGCGCCACCAGGCCAAAGAATTGGCCGCGCCAGGCGGCGCACTCGCCGATGGCGTAAATGTCCGGATCGGCGGTCAGGCAATGATCGTCGATGACGATGCCGCCGCGTTCGGCCACCGGCAGCTCGCCGTAACGCGCCAACGTGTCTTGCGGGCGGATGCCGGTGGAAAAAACGATCAGATCGACATCGAGCACGCCGCCATCGGCAAAGCGCAGCTTATGCCCCTGGCCGTGGGTGACGATTTCGCGCGTATCTTTGCCGGTATGCACTTGCACACCGAGCGCGTCGATTTTCCGCCGCAACATCTCGCCCCCCATGCGGTCGAGCTGTTCGGCCATCAGAACCGGCGCATATTCGATCACATGCGTTTCCAGGCCCAGCGCCTTGAGCGCGCCGGCAGCCTCGAGCCCCAACAAACCGCCGCCGACGACCACCCCGCTTTTCGCGCCGCGAGCACGCGCCTCGATCGCCTTCAGATCGTCGATGGTGCGATAGACGAAACAAGCCGGATGGGCGCTGCCGGCAATCGGCGGCACCCATGGAAAGGAACCGGTGGCCAGCACCAGCTTGTCGTAGCCGATGACGGCGCCCAGATTGGTTTCCACTTGATGCCGCGCGCGATCGATGCGCTTGACCGCCTCGCCCAGATGCAGATGAATGCCGTGGCGGGTAAAGAAGTCAGGCTTCGCGAGCGCCAAGTCTTCATCGGTATGGTGCGCGAAGTACGAGGACAGGTGCACCCGGTCGTAAGCGGGCCTCGGCTCGGCGCCGATGACGGTAATGTCGTATTCGCCCGGCCAGGCTTTGTCGACCAGCTCTTCCAAGAAGCGCTGACCGACCATGCCGTTGCCGACGACGAGGAGACGTGTGGCGGTCATGGTTGTCTTTCAACAATGGTCAATGGTTTTCCACGATTGTCGCGACCCCCGGCGCCGCGGCGTTTGATCCAGCCCAAACCCCGCGGCCGACCCCCTCTACGGAACTAGTTCTTTCGAACGACAATACCCGCCGGATGGCGGGCATTGCATAGCGAGCAGGAGCGCTTGCCGGTCTAGGGTCTGTCTGCGGCCCTAGCAGGGCATCGCGGCCTTGCGGCGGGCGAAACACCACCAGGTCACCGCAATACACGTCACGTAGAACAACATGAAGCAGTACAGCGCGTCTTGCGGACCGCCAGTGAGCTTCTCGGACAAACCAAAGCTCTGCGGAATGAAATAGCCGCCATAGGCGCCGATGGCACTGATGAAACCAGCCGCTGCCGCAGACTCCTTGACGCCATCCTGCCGTGCCTGGCGCTGCGAGGCTTCGTCCTTGGCCGCCGTTTGCTGGCAATGATTGACGAACAGCGTCGGAATCATCTTGTAGGTCGAGCCGTTGCCGAGCCCCGCGCAGACGAACAGCGCCATGAAGCTGCCGAAGAACAACGGCCAGTTGCCGGCGCCGCCCGCCACCGGCAGCGCCGACAGCACGCCGAAGGCGCCCACGACCATGCCGAAGAACACCAGCATGGTAACGCGCGCGCCACCGACCTTATCGGCGATCATGCCGCCAACCGGGCGGATCAGCGCACCAAGCAACGGCCCGAGGAAGGCGATCTTCGCCACGGGAACAAGCGGAAACAGCGTCTTGGTCAAGAGCGCGAAAGCGCCGGCAAAGCCGATAAAGCTGCCGAACGTCCCCAGATACAGATAGCACATCAGCCAATTGTGGCGGCGTTTGAAGATCACCGCCTGTTCGGAGAACGACGACTTGGCGTCCGCCATGTCGTCCATGCCGAACCAGGCGGCCAAGGTCGCCAGCGCGATCAGCGGCACCCACATGAAGCCGGCGTTCTGCAGCCACAGGCTCTTCTCGACGCCCAGCTTGACGTAGTGTTGCGCCTCGCCGCCGAAGCCGCCGAAGAGCGGCATCGTCACCGCCAGCGGAATCAGGAACTGCGCCACCGACACGCCCAGATTGCCGAAACCGGCGTTCAGGCCGTTGGCCTTGCCCTTTTCCTGCGCCGGGAAGAAGTGGGCGATATTGGCCATGGAGCTGGCAAAGTTGCCGCTGCCCAGACCGCACAGCAAAGCGATGGAGAGCATCACCGGATACGGCGTGGTCGGGTCCTGCACGGCAAAACCAAGCCACAGCGCCGGAATCAGCAACAATGAGGTCGAAAAGGTCGTCCAGCGCCGGCCGCCGAACAGGCCGGGCATGAAGGCGTAGAAGATGCGCAAGGTAGCGCCGGACAGTTGCGGCAGCGCGGTCAACAGGAACAACTGCTCCTTGCTGAAGGTAAAGCCGGCGTTGGGCAGGTTCAGGGTCACCATCGACCACAGCACCGACACAATGAACCCCAGCATCAGGCAAGGGATGGAAATCCATAGGTTGCGCAGCGCCACGCGACGCCCCGTGTTTTGCCAGAAAGTCCGGTTTTCGGGCTCCCAGCGCTGTAATACCGTCGAGTCTGAAGCCATGTCGCTCTCCCAAGTTGACCCACGCCGCGCGTCACGCGGTTTCAGGGGTTATCGCGGGCAAGCTTAGGGAGCGGCGCGGTCTAGCGCCATTCATCGATTGGGGAGGAAGCGGACGGCAGGCGGGCTAGTTTTCTAGTTCTAAAGACCTAGCCGTTGTCATGGTTTTATCCCAGGCCATGCTCGACAGCATAGACCGCCGCCTGCACGCGGCTCGACAAACTGAGCTTTTTCAGGATGTTCTGCACGTGGATCTTGACCGTGCTTTCCGCCACGTCCAGCTTGCGCGCGATCACCTTGTTGCTGTCGCCACGCGCCAGGCAACCGAGGATTTCGCACTCGCGCGGTGTCAGGCGCACCTTATCGCTATTGGCCGCCGGCACGCTGCCGGCGGCGCGGAATTGCTGCACGAGCTTCGCGGTCATGCCCTCGGCAATGACCGCCTCGCCGTCATGGGCACGGCGGATGGCGCTCACCAGGAAATCGGCGTCGATGTTTTTCAACAGATAGCCCCGGGCGCCGTTACGCAACGCCAGGCCAAGATCCTCCGCCTCCTCCGAGACGGTCAGCATCAGCACCGCCAGGTCCGGGGCATCCTGCAGAATCAGTTGCAACACTTCCAGACCGGACAGGCCCGGCATGTTCAAATCGAGCAGCACCACGTCCGGCGTCAGCGCGTGCACCTGCTTGACCCCCTCGGCGCCATCGGCGGCCTCGCCCACCACGCGGATATCGGGCTGCTTGGACAACAATAGGCTGATGCCGCTACGAAACAACGTATGGTCGTCGATCAGCAACACGCGTATCGGTTCAGTCATGATCATTCCTCGGCAACGCGCCACGGGTAGGGTCTGGCCGGACAAGGCTCACGGTAACGCCCGGCCCGGAAGTAATCGTCAGGCTTGCGCCGAGCCGGGCGGCACGTTCGCGCATAATCCGCAAACCGACGTGATGGCCGTCCTCTTGGTCCGCCGCCACCGCCGGGGCCATGCCCGGCCCGTTGTCGCGGATGGTCAGCGACAACACCGGCCCCTCGACATAGCTCACCTCGACCAGATCGGCGCCGTGCGCATGCTTACGCACGTTGGACAACGCCTCTTGCAGGATGAACAACACCTGAATCTGCAGGTCGGTCGGCAACGGCAAGCCATGGCCGGAGACGATGAAATCGACCCCCATCCCGGTCTGGCGTCGAAATCGGTCGATGGTCGCCTCCAACGCGCTCTTCAGGTCGCTTTCCTCCAACCGAGAACGGAAATTGTGCAACAAATCGCGCACATCGTCATAACTTTCCTGCACGCCGGTATGCAAGAGCGGCACCACCGCACGCGCCTCATCGAGCGCGCCGCGCTTGAGGGCGTCCTCCAGCATCTGCACTTGCAGATTCAAGAAGGACAACCCCTGAGCAATGCTGTCATGCAAACCTTGGGCCAGCAGATTACGCTCTTGCGTAATCGCCAGTTCCCGTTCGCTGGCCGCCAGCCGCAGACTCTCCAGCGCATTGCCCAGGTGGTTGCCGAGGCTATCGAGCAATTGCATGTCGCGCGGGGTGAAAAGGTGCGGTTCGCGGAAATACAGCGTGAAGAAACCGGTTTGCTGCTGGCGCGCGCGCACCGGAAAAGCCGACACCTGCGCGAAGCCGAGCCGGGCGCACGAAGCGGGAAAGCCGGCGGGCACGCCGGCGCGAAAATCCTGGATCACCGCGCTGTTGCTGCGCACCACCTGGCCGCACAGACAATCGTCGATCTGGCGGCATTCCGGGGCGGAGGCCAACGTATCGGGCAGATGATCCGCCGCCAGCAGGTGCGCCTGCATGCCGGTCGGATCGGTGACGCGCGCGCTGCACGCTTCGGCGCCAAACCAGCCGCGCAAGTGCTCGACAAAGCCTTGGCACAGCTCCTGCCCGTCGAAATTCTCGTTCAGCCAGGCCGTGGTGCCATACAACAGCGACAGCTCGCGATTCTGTTCATTGAGAATCGCGGTCTTGTCATCCACGCGCGCCTCCAGCGTGGCATAAGACTCCGACAGCCGGTCGGCCATATGATTAAAGCCCTGCGCCAGCTCGCCGAACTCGTCGCGCGTCTCCACCGGCAACCGCACCGACAGGTCGTGCGACGCCATGCGCCCCATCCCCTCGCTCAGGCGCTCCAACGGCCGGAAGATCAAGAGGAACATCAGATAGATTTGCGCCGTGCAGCCGGCGATGGCCATGGCGATCAACATCACCTGCGAGGTCTGCAGCATCAGCGTGCGCTGCTCGTTATAGTGTTCGACCAAATTGACCAGGCTGTCGATCTGCCCGACGAATTCGTCCGCGCGCTGGCGCATGGCGGCGCGGTCGAGCCGGGTTTCCCCGGCGAGCACGGCGCGCGCCGGCGGCAGAATTTCAGTTTCGTAGCGGCTGCGGATGCGGTCGAACGTTTCATGCACCACATCGTCGTGCGGCAGATAGAGCGGCCGCACCGGATCGCCCTCTTTCAGATCTTGCAGCGTGCGATCGAACAACGACAAGTCGCCAACGATGCGCTGGCGCAAGGCGGGTGTTGGCGTGGCGACGTATTCCTGCAGCGACAGGGCCAACCGGTAGGTCTGCTTGCGCAGACTGCCGGCGGCATTGATGGCGGCCGCACCGCCCTCCAATTGCCAGGACAGGTATAAGGTGGCGCCGATCGCCGTCAGCCCGATGAGGAGCGTGAGCAGCAGAAAACTAACGACGCGGGTGCTCAGCCGGCGCTGCGGCGACAAAATAGTGATTGACGGCATGCGATGCGCTCCGGTTTACCCGCCGGTCTGAGACATGAATCTCACGATTTTAGCCGGCGCTTCGACAAAATGGTGTTTTTCCGGTTTACGGCGAATCGCGGCGACGATTGCGGCGCAGAGCTCAGCGTCGTCGCACCCGGCGCGCAGCAATGGCCGCAGCGCGACTTTATCCTCCTGGCCCAGGCATAGATACAGTGTGCCCTCGACCGAGAGACGAACACGATTGCACGTCGCGCAGAAATGTTGACTGATCGGCGTGATCACGCCCAATTGCCCTTGCCCATCCGGCGTCTGCCAGTAACGCGCCGGCCCGCCGCCCAATTCGCGCGCGCTGGGCGCCAAGCCAAAACGGGCAATCAGCCCCGGCAGCACCGCCGACACCGGCAGGTAGTGGGCATTGCGCCCGCGCTCGCCCATGGGCATCACTTCGATCAGACGCAGGATGAAGCCGTGCTCGAAACAGAAGGCGGCCATGCGTTCGACTTCGCCATCGTTGACGCCGCGCATCAGCACCATGTTCAGCTTGATCGGCGCGAGGCCGGCGGCCTTGCCCGCCATCAAGCCGGCGATCACCGCATCCAGACTGTCCCGCCCAGTGACTTCGCGCATACACCCCTTGTCGAGCGAATCGAGGCTCACATTCAGGCGCGTGAGGCCAGCCTGACGCAACGCCGCGGCATGGCGCGCCAGCTGGGTGCCATTGGTCGACAACGATAGATCGCGCACGCCGCCAATGGCCGACAGCCGCTCCACCAGCGAGGGCAATCGCCGGCGCATCAGCGGTTCGCCGCCCGTCAGACGGAAACGTTGCACGCCAAGCGAGGCAAATGCCGCCACCACCCGCGCGATTTCGTCAAAAGTCAGCCAATCCTCCGGTTCGGCATAGCCGTCGAATCCCTTGGGCAGGCAATAGCTGCAACGCAGATCGCAGCGGTCGGTGACCGACAGTCGCAGGTAGTCGATGCGGCGCCCGTAGGCGTCATGCAGGCCGGCAGTGGCCATCGTGCGGGGTTCAATCATGGTGCGGCGCTCCTTGCCGTCAGTGTAGAGGCTGACGGCAGCGGAAACAGTCAGCCGGATGGCGAAAGCATCTAGTTCGAACGAACTAGCTTTTCTTTCCACCCCCAGGCGTCAGAAGACGTCGCCAAGTGCTGACCGATCTTTGCACCCGCCCGAACGCATGCCCGTGCACGGGATCTAGTCGCCCAGGGGTGCGCCGCATCCTTGTTCAAGAAAGGAAAGGGTAACGACATGCAGCACAAATCCATGTTGTGGATTTGGGCAGGGCTCGCCACCGCACCGGCCTGGGCCGAGACGGCCGCGCCTTGCCCATTCGCAAGCAACATCGAAATCCGTGGCGCGGTCTATCACGCCGCGGCGCCGGGCGGCGGCGAATGGATGGGCTTTGCGTCGCCGGGCCTACCGGTGCGGCGTTTCGACAAAGCCACTTTCATCGCCGAGCGGGATAACGCCCTCTACGGCCGGCAAGCAAAATGCAGCTACGAATTACAGCAGGTCGGCAGCATTGATCTTTTTCTCAACCCGCGCCAAAGCGAGCCGCCGCGCATTCGCATGGGTAATCAGAGCGCCTGGAAATCACGCGAGCACCCACTGGGCGTGACCTACTACGAGTGCCGTAAAAAGGACCCGTCTGCCTGCGCCTTTCTCTACACCCAGCCCTAGCGGAGCAACGCCATGGTAAAAGTAAAAATAGCCTGGCTAACGGCTTCCTTGCTGACGGTGATGACGCCGGCTTGGGCCGGATCGTCGGCACATTGCCCGGCCATTCGTGACATCAAGGTTCGCGGCATGCTTTACAGCGCGCGCGTCGATGACGGGGGCAAGTGGCTCGGCATCGCCGATGCCGGCTCGCGGGGGCGGGTCAAAACCTTTGACCGCGCCATCATTTACCCCACCGAACAGCCCACAGGCAAAGCCGGCGACACCCGGCGGCTTGAGGACATGCCGGCCCGTTTCGGCAAATGCAGCTACAACCTCGAACACGGCAGCGTGGATCTGCGCTTCAAACCGGCCACCCAACCCGTTGTCTTCGTCAGCCCACGGGCAACGGCCAGTTGGCAAAAAGAAACAGGCGCATTTGATTTCCGCTATTTCCAATGCCGGCAAGCCGACCCGACGGCTTGCCTCTTTGTCTACACGGACTGAACCCCATGAACATGGAAGGAGTTGCCATGAATAAGCCGCTCGCACTGGCGCTGTCTTGGCTATTGATCGCCGCACCAGCCTTAGCCGAATCGTCGGCGCATTGCCCCGCAACCAACGCCATCAAGATACGTGGCGGCGTCTACACCGCCCCCGTTGGCGACGGCGGAGAATGGCTCGGCATCGCCGCGCCGGGCTCTGGCGGCCGCGTGCAGCGCTTCGACTCGGCCATTCTCTACCCGGCGCAAGGCGGGCACCCGGCCCGCTTCGGCAAGTGCACTTATCGGCTGCAGACCGGCTTGGTCGGTCTGCGCTTCAAACCGGGCAACGCCGAGCCTGCGGCGCGGAGAGCCGGCGCCAACGTTTGGATACGTCAGGAGGGACCGTTCAGCTTGGTCTATGACGAGTGCCGCGAAACCGACCCCACGCAGTGCGCCTTCTTGTACACCGACTAGTATCGGCGGCGCGGCCCTAGCCGCGCCAAAGCCGTCAATTCTTTTCCAAGGCGTTGAATTTTATGTTTTTTTGTTTACGCAGCCGATAACAAACACACGCTTTAACGCCTGTTCATCCTGCCGCAGCCCCCATCGCGTACAACCAAATACACGCAACGCACTTAGCGCGCTTTTCAATAACGATATCAAGGAGTCACCATGAAAACCCGACTGATTGTCGCGATACTCGCCCTCTTTGCCGCCGGCATGCCGGTCGTCGCCGCCGCCTACGACAAAGACCATCCCGCGATGAACCACTGCACCCAGAACCAAGACGGCAGTCAAACCTGCTCAACGCATTGAAGAAAGAGCGATAACGCACGCTACCGGAACGCGCCGTAGCGTGCGTTCGCGAAGCAACGCACGACATCAAAATGATCAGGCCGCTCTTTTTCGGGTATCATTCCTATTCCCCTTTACCGTGTATTCACCGTGTATCAGCTCATCGTCTCCGACTTGGACGGCACGCTGCTTGACGCCAATCACAGTGTCGATCCCTATACCGCAGAAACACTGCAAGCCCTAGAAAATCTAGGCGTGTACCTGGTCATCGCCACTGGGCGGCACTTCCTTGACGTCGCTGGCATACGCGCCGCGCTCGGCGTGCGGGCCCACCTGATCACCGCCAACGGCGCGCGCATCCACGACCCCGCCGACCGGTTGATCTACCGCCGTGACATTCCGTCCGAACTCGTGCGGCAATTGGCGGACCCGGCTTTGTCGCGGGGCTGCTTGTTGAATTTTTATGTTGACGATGGCTGGCTGATCGACCAGCCTTGCCAGCGCTTGTTCGACGTGCACCGGGACTCCGGTTTCCAGTACCAGCTCAGCGACCTCACCCAGCATAGCGGCGAAGGCGTCGGCAAGGTGTTGTACATTGCGCCGCACGATCACCTGCTGACGGTGGAACAGCAGTTGCACCAGCGTTTCGGTGACGGCGCGGCCATTACCTTCTCCGCGCCGGACTGCCTCGAAGTCATGGCCCGCGACGTCTCGAAAGGCAGCGCGCTGCAGATCGTGCTCGACCAGTTGGGCATCGACGCCGCGCACTGCCTCGCTTTCGGCGACAATCAAAACGACATCGAACTGCTGCAAGTGGCCGGCCACCCCCGCGTCATGGGGAACGCGCATCCGCGACTGACGGCGCAACTGCCCGATGCAATGCGCATCGGCCACAACCACGAAGCCGCGGTCGCTCGCCACCTGCGCGAGCTGTTCAAGCTGCGTTAAGTCCCGAGCAAGTCTCAAGCGTCTCAACTTGGCGGCCCTGGGCCGCCAAGTCCGATTTCTACTCTCTACTATCCGCGTGACGATCATGTCGGCCGAGGACCGGCCAAAGAAAAAGACGCCCGGGTTGCGCGCTTCTCACCAAAGATTTGCCTTGTACGACTACCCCGACGCACAAGGCAACAACCAGCGTATAAGAGCGAAGGGTTCCGGCGAGTAGCGCGCAACCTGGGCGTCCTCATTGGGAGCAACAGGTTACCAAACCAGGCCGGACCAGCCCGTGACATCGCGGCCGACCTGTTACGTCAAGCTTACGCCTGCGGCAGAAACTTGCACGGATTTAGTCTGAATTTGGCTATACAAACATGGGAAAAATTCTGAATATTTCTGAATGGCGTGCGATTTCCCTGCAAAAACACCCTTACTGCTCGCTGCAATAGAACTGAAAGTCTTCGTTGACCTGCACGTTGTACAGTCCGTCGGCAACGGGAGTAAACGTCATGGATCCCGTCATGCCGGGTTGCAGCATGGGGAATAGCGTCGACAGATCATCGCCGGTATCGTCGCGATAGCGCGACACGTTCCGGGTCAGATATTGAAAGCGCCCCCGGCCCAAATCCTGAAAGCGCGCGTCAATTTGCCGATGCAGGACGTGCAAGGCGCCATCCGATTTCCAATTCACGTTGAAAATCCATTGCGAGCCGGCGGCAAACACCATCAAGTGGCCCGATACGTGACTGGCGCCGTCTTGCCCGCGTGCGATAACCACATTGGCCAGGCAAGGATTGCGCGGCGCCAGCACGCGTCCGCCGGCGGGGTTGGCCCACCACAGCGTACCGGCCAGCAACGCTTCCAACACCAGAATGATCAGATATTTTTTTGCATTAGCGATACGCATGTTTCCGCCCCATCAGGCAGCGCGGTGGGGCACGCTAGGATGATGTAATTCTTACCGACCGCACGATAGTACACGTATCGGATGTTTTGCTGCTCCAGCCCAAAGCCGCGGTAGCGCGCCAATACGTCGGCCAAAGACATGCCAGGGTCCTTGTAGACGTACACCTTGATGTCGGTCATGGTGCCCAACAGGCGAAATCCGTTATCCGAGCGCAGCAGCAAGCTGCCGCACAAGAGCGCCATCAATAAGATCAACGCGCCCCACCACCAAGTGGGTAGCCGCCGCGGCGTCGGCGCCGCGTACCACGAGGCGACCTCCTGCACCAGCACCGGCGCGGGGGAGTCCGGGGCATCCGGCTCGCAGTCGGGATGCCATGGCTCGGCCTTGCCGACAAAAGCGACGCCGACACGCGGCAAGGTTTTGAGCAGATCAGCCGGCAGGCCTACCGCCTCAAACGCATTGCGCAGCCCTTTCACCACCTTGTAATAGTTGTTTTCCGTGACGATGACGCCACGCGAACCCCAGAGCAACGTGATGATTTCACGCTTATCCTGGATGCCGTCGAGAAGCGCGGACAGCAGGCGAGCCTCGTGCTCCTTCAGCTCGACATGCACATCCTGCTTGGAGAGATGTCTGCGCTGGCGGTCGAACAGCACCTGCCCTTCCAGCACAAACATCGGAGGAAAGTCATTTTGCAATGCCATGTATGTGTAGACGACCGCATGCCGGCGCTCGGGGTAGGCGACAACATCAGTCATTCATAAATTTCTTATACGCTAGATGGCGATTATACATGCCCCACATCACACGACCATGACTTAAATCGACCCGAGCGTATGCGCAGACAACCTGTTTAGGTCCGCTCGTCCAGCAAATGCTGCACGGCGCGGTTGAAGCAGTTCACCCAGTATTTGTCGAACTGATGATCCGCCGCGTTCACCTCCGCCGCGGCGCGCAACGTGGAGCGAGGCTGTCCGCGCGCGCCCTGCTTGACCATCACCGACTCGAAGGCATCCACGAGCGCCATGATTTTAGCGCCCGGCTCGATCTCATCCGCGAGCAACCCTTGCGGATATCCCGAACCATCCGGTTTTTCGTGATGGTGAAGCACGATGCGCGCCGCCAGATCCCAGCCCGGTATGCGCTGCAAGATTCCGGACGCCCATCCCACATGCTCGCGCATCAATGCCCGCTCGGCATCGTTCATGACACGGCTGCCGACCCATAGCGTTTCCGGCAGCAGCATCATGCCTAGGTCATGCACGTAAACCGCCGCGCGCAACTGGTCGGCGTCGACCGGCGAGCCGGCCAGCTGATTGGTCAACAGCGCCAACGTCAGATTGCGCTCGGTACGGCCGGTGAATAGCGACGAACGCCGCTCCAGTTGCAGCGCCAGTTGTTTGAAAAAAGCCAGATCGCCCGTTCGATCGGCGGTCAAGGCAGCCAGATCGGGCGCCTCGCCACGCGTTTCGTCCACACCGGTCAACGCATCGATCAGTTGGCCGCAGGCCCGCTCCAACTGGGGGGGCGGCAGCGACTTGAGCGCCTCCAGCGAGGCGGTCAGCTCTTTCAGATGCAAGCCGCCGGTCGGCTCATTCGCCGCCAGCGCCTCCACCGTTTGCTGCAAGCGGTCCGTCGACAGCAGCAGCACATCGGCCAGCCGGGGCGTAAAAGGCACCTCGCCCGCGCGCACCCTTGCCAGCAACGTTTCGGCGGCGTGGATGAACGGCACCAGGAAACTGAGCCGGCATAGACTGGCGTCGCCCTTGATATTGTGAAAGGTTCGAAACAGATCCGCCACGGCACCAGTGTCGCCCGGCTGCTGCCTCAGCAAGGCGACCAAGGCTTCGATATGCGGCGCATAATCATTTAAGGCATCGTGAAAGTCATGGAAACTGTCTTCATCCTCGATCAAAGTCGAGATTTGCTCGTCAGTCATGGCCCGCTCCGCGGCATTTGCCGGTCAATCAATCTATTTGAATTGCATGATAGCGGTTGGCATAACTCGTGCCTATAGGTTGCATAAAAAATGCGCCATAACGCGAGGCTCTTGCCGAAACCAACCGCCTTATACTATGTTCGCTTGAAATATTAATTTTAAAACCACAATGAATTCGACCCCTGATATCGCCGATTGCGCGAGCACCTTACGCAAACAGATGATGCTCCTGGTCCGCCGGCTACGCCGCGAGAGCACGCCACTAGAACTACCGCTAAGCCAATTGCTGTTGCTCAGCCGCATCGAGCAGTTGGGCGACGATGCCACGCCGACGGCGCTTGCCGAATATGAAGGGCTGCGGCCGCAGAATCTATCGGCACTCTTGCGCAAACTGGAGCAAATGGGGCTGACCTACAAAGAAGAAAACGCCAGCGACAAGCGTAAAAGCTGCGTACGCCTGACAGCGGCCGGACTCGGTGTCCTGACATCCAACCGCAGCAACCGGGATAACTGGCTCACCTTGGCGATGACCAGCACCCTGACGCCGGACGAGGTCGCCCTATTAAAGCAAGCCGGACCCCTGCTGGAACGGTTGGCCGTGGCATTAGAACCACCGCGCGCCGAGCGGGGAAAATAGGCCATTAACCCTTTTACAATCATGGTTTAGCGTTATGCCACCATGACATGCCACGCACCTGTCAAAAATAAAGCTTGCATAGTATTCAAACCTTATGCATTATCCGTCCCTGCAGGATTTATCAAGTCGAAATTAGGATGGTCGTAGCTGACGAAAGTCTGTACCACGGATGCCTTTTCCCTTGATTTTCATGCGCTTGAATTTTTTATTTTTATGATGGGAATTACACATGGCAACGGGTACCGTTAAGTGGTTCAACGACGCTAAGGGCTTTGGCTTTATCACTCCGGACGAAGGCGGCGAAGACGTGTTCGCTCACTTCTCCCAAATCAAGGCCAATGGCTTCAAGACCCTGGCTGAAAACCAAAAGGTCAGCTTCGACGTCACCATGGGCCCGAAGGGCAAGCAAGCTTCCAACATTCAGCCGCTGTAATCATCGGCCGATAATGCTGGACAAGAACCCGGATTCGATCCGGGTTTTTTTACGGCTTGTCAAAGCACATTTCATTCTGCATGATGCCCCTTTAACCCCAAAGCCCCCGATTCCCGCCGCATGACCGATATCTTGCACACCATCCTGGCACGCAAGGACCAGGAAGTCGCCGAGGCGCGCACCCATGCGCCGCTCGAACAAGTCCGCCAAGCCGCCGAGGCGCGCGCCGCCGACCGGCGCGATTTTGTCGACGCGTTGCGTCTCCGTCATCGCCGCGGACAATCGGCGGTCATCGCCGAAATCAAGAAAGCGAGCCCCAGCAAAGGCGTCATCCGCGTCGACTTCGACCCGGCCGACATTGCCCGGCACTACGCCAGCCACGGCGCCGCCTGCCTATCGGTGCTGACCGACCGCGATTTCTTCCAAGGCGACCGGCGCTATCTGGAGGCGGCACGCGCCGCCTGCTCGCTGCCGGTGCTGCGCAAGGACTTTCTGGTCGACGAGTATCAGGTCTACGAAGCCCGCGCCATGGGGGCCGACTGCGTGCTGCTGATCGCCGCCGCGCTTGACGACGGGCGACTGCACGCGTTCCACGATCTGGCAACGGAGCTGGGCATGGCGGTGCTGGTGGAGGTACACGACGGCCAGGAGCTCGAACGGGCGCTCGCGCTTGCCACGCCGCTCATCGGCATCAACAACCGCAACCTGCGCACTTTCGCCGTCGATTTGACCACGACCCTCGATCTGCTGCCACGCATCGACGACGGGCGCATCGTCGTGACCGAAAGCGGCATTCTGGCGCCACAAGACGTGCGCCTGATGCGCGAACATCAGGTGATGACGTTCTTGGTCGGCGAAGCCTTCATGCGCGCCCCAAACCCGGGCGCGGCCCTCGGCGAGCTCTTCGCACTGGATTGATTGAGTGGGCGTAGGGTGCACTCGCCGAAGGCAGTGCACCACCGACACACGCAGCGCCAGGCACCCTCTCTTTTGCGCTAATAATCGAACCCAAGGTACATATAGCCGATCGGACGACCGCCGCGCGCCGACCCCACACCGACGAAGAAGGGCCCGAGGATGGTATCCGCGCCCAAGAATAGCGAACCGCCGGGCAGCCATTCGGTATCCTGATCGCCGAAATTGCGCCGCCAGACCTTGCCCATTTCCAGCGACGCGCCGGCATACAGCCCCGAGCCCAGCGCCGACGGCAGCGTGGCGGCGCGCCAATACACCATGGCGCGCGCCAGCCCCACCTTCTCGCCATAGAGCTCGTCCTGCTGATAGCCGCTCAGATTCAGGAAGCCGCCGAGAAACTGCGGCGTATTAAAGTGATTGGGGTCGGCAACATCCAAATTTCCCTTCAGCTTGCCGGTAAGGCGCCAAGTGACGTCGCCGAAGGTCGTCGCATTCTCCGCCGTCAGCCCGTAGTAGCGCGTGTTGACGCCGGTCCAATCCGGCATGCCGTAGCGCAAGTTGCTGTCGAAGAAATAACCGCTGCGCGGCCAGCGCGGATTGTCGAACTGATCGGCTATCGCCGACAACTGCAAACCGGCTTCGGTGGTCTTCTGTTCAAGCCACGATTGAGAAGGCTGCAACTGTCCCATATTGACGCTCGGATCGTACTGCACCCAATAGGGGCCGCCGCGCAACTGCCCGTATTTTCCCAGCGCCACACCGGCATCGAGCGCCCCACCCGACTCGGACAAGTCGAGTTGGGCATATTTATGGTGATTGTCGTCAAAAAATGGCCAGGCGACCTGCTGATAGTTCGCCCGCGCCGCCACGAACATGGGGCTGTCGAGACCCAGCGGCTGATAGAACTCGCTGCGCACCGCGGTATCCGTGCCGAGCTGCACGTCGTTTCGCCAAGTGGCGCCGTACGCATTAAGCCATGTGGACAACGACGAGGCGAGGAAATTGACGCTGGAATCGCCCGTGGTACTGCTCTTCAAGTTCATGCCAAACCGCAGATAGGTCGGTCCGACCGCACGCTCGACCGGCAGCACTTGCATGACGCTCCGTCCATCGATGTCCTGGATACGATAGGACAGGCTGTCGTAATCGCCGCCGGCAAACAGTGAGCGCAGCTTCTGCCGTGTGCCGTCCAAATTGCCGGCTTGTCCATCATCCTGACCCAGCGCGCTCGCCAAACGTTCAGCGTTGATATGACCGGCAACAGGGCTCACCACCTCGATGCGGTCGATCTTGGGCGGCGCCGGCTCAGTCAAGCGGGTGTGCCAGGCCTGATAGGCGTCGGGCGGCACCGACCAGGCCTTGAGGCGCTCGCGCACCGGAGCCACCGCCGCCGCGCCGCGGGCGATGATCGCCTGGTTATCGGCGAACGATGCCGACGAGTAGCCGTTCAGATCAGGCCGGATCACGATATCCTGGTCATCGAGCAGCGCCTTCTGCTGACGCACGTTGCGCGTGACCAGCAGATTGCTGGTTTGCGCCAGCACATCGAACAAGTTGTGGATCTGGTCGGTCTTCATCAGCGGCGTGCCGACGTCCACCACGATCACATGATCGGCGCAGCGATGCTTCAAGTCCTCGATCGGCAGATTGCGCGCCACGCCGCCATCGATCAGCAGCCGCCCCTGATCGGAGACCGGATCGAATAGTCCCGGCACCGCCATGCTGGCACGCAGCGCCGTGGCGAGCGAGCCATGATCGAACACCACCGCGTCGCCGTTGGACAGATCGGTCGCGACCGCGCGAAAGGGGATCGGTAGATGATCGAAGCTATCGACCGTCCGGTCGCGGGTCAGTTGCCGCAGATAGAGGTCGACGTCTTGCGAATTAATGGCGCTGCGCGGCACGCGGAAAACCCCGTCGTGCACCCCGAAGGTAATGTCGAAATAATTTCGGTAATCGTCGTTCTTGCGCTCATAGGGCACTTGGGCCCGGTCGGGCTTACCCGACAGCATGGCATTCCAATCGGCGTCCTTGAACGACTGCTGCATCTCGTCCAGCGGCAGACCGTTGGCGTACATGCCGCCGATCAACGCGCCAGCGCTCGTGCCGGCGATACAGGCGATGGGAATGTGCAACTTCTCCAGCTCGCGCAGTACGCCCAAGTGCGCGAATCCGCGCGCGCCGCCACCGCCAAGCACCACGCCGATGCGTGGCGGCGGCGCCTCGGCGGCCTGTGCGCCGAAGGCCAGGAACGACAAGCTCAATAACAGACAGGTACAGGTGCGGATCATGCGGCAACCAGGATTGGGAACCCGGCGATCATAGCTCATCCAGCGACTTGACCGAAATCCCCATGCGCTGCATACGCGACAACAGTGTGGTACGTTTGAGGCCAAGCCGGGCCGCCGCCCCTTTAGGGCCGGCGACGATGCCGTTGGTCTCGCGCAGCACGCGCAAAATGCGGTCGCGCTCCGACTCGCTGCCGTCGGATGGCGACAACGGCGGCGGCATGACCGCCCCCCGCACCGGCATGGGCGCAGCCGGCACCGGCAAGTCCGACATCGGCAAATGCAGCTCCGGCCCGCGCGATAGAATCACCGCGCGCTCGATCACGTTCTGCAATTCGCGCACGTTGCCCGGCCAAGGGTGCCGGGAGAGGCGCAAAAGCGTCTCGTCGGAAATGACTTCGATTTGGCGCTTAAGCCGCCGGGCGAATTTTTGCGCGAAGAACCGTGCCAATAGCGGAATATCCTCGGGACGGTCCCTGAGCGGCGGCACCCAGATCGGGAATACGTTCAGGCGATAATACAAATCGCTGCGGTAACGCTTTTCGGCGATCATCTGCGACAAGTCGCAACTGGTCGCCGCGATCACGCGCACATCGACCGAAATGATCTTTTGCCCGCCCAACCGCTCGATTTCACGCTCCTGTAGCACGCGCAGCAACTTGGGCTGCAGTTCGAGCGGAATGTCGCCGACTTCGTCAAGAAACAACGTGCCTTGGTGCGCCAGCTCGAAACGGCCGAGACGCTGCGCGCTGGCGCCGGTGAAAGCGCCCTTTTCATGGCCGAACAGCTCGCTTTCCAGCAAGCCGGCGGGAATCGCCGCGCTATTCATCGTGACCATGCGCTGTGACTTGCGCGGGCTCAAATTATGGATCGCCCGCGCGATCAGCTCCTTGCCGGTGCCGGTCTCGCCCTGAATCAACACCGAGGAATCGGTGTCTGCCACCATGCGCACTTGCTCCAGCACCTCGGACATCACCACGCTTTGGCCGATGATCTCGTCGAAACTCTCGTAATTGCTGATCTCCTCGGTCAGCAGGCGGTTCTCCCGCGCCAACCGGTCTTTCAATTGGGAGATTTGCTGATAAGCCAAGGCGTTGTCGAGCGACAGCGCGATACGCGCGGCGATCTGCTGCAACAAACGCAGATTGTCGTGGAAAAATGCCGCCTCACGGCCATGCGCCAACATCAGCGCGCCGAGGATGCGCTCGCCGGAAAACAGCGGCAGCACGCACAGCGAATGAAATCCCTGCGCCAACAGCGCACGCACGTGGCGGTGCTCGGCGCCGAGCGCGCGCATGCGCGCCGCGTCGCACACCAGCACCTGCTTGTTCATGACCATATCGCGCGCGGGCAGATGAGACAGCGCGAATTCAGCCTGCTCGCGCTCCAGGGAACCATCCGGGCGAAACAGCGCGGCATGCGACTCCACACGGGAGGACTCGGCGTCGAACAGATTCAGATCGGCAAAGGGAATATGCAGATAGTGCGACAGCGCGCGCGCCACCTGCTCGACCAGATCGTCAAACTCCAGCGTCGACAGCACGGCATTGGTGACATCGACCAGAATTTGCAGATGATCCCGCTCGCGGCGAAGCGCTTCAAGTGCGTCGTCGTCCGTCATGGCGGAAAAGGGAGCATGCAAATGGGCGTCCATGCGTCGAGCCAAAAGTGGGCAATGAAAAGGGAATAAGTCGACCTCGCCGGCATTGTAGCAGCCGGCGCACGGTCGACATACGGCGTCAGATCAAGCCTTGTGCTCGTCGCCGGCCACGAGCCAGAAGACGCCGTCGAGCCCCTGCCCGGCCGCCAAGCGCGCATGGAGCGCGCGCACGGCCGCGTCGACGCAAGGCGTCATGGGAAAATAGAAAGCCACCACATCGGGCTGCAGACCGAGGAACAGCACCTCCTCGACCTCCTCGCGCAACCGCTCGATCAGAAAGGTGATCGGCAGATCGTGCGTGCTCATGATGAACATGTCGGCGATCGCGCCATCGTCGACCAACCGCAACTCCCCAGGGGCGAGCCCCATGTCCGCGGCATCGAACACCACCACGCGGCGCGGCTTGGCCGCCAACACTTGATGCACGGCGTTTTCCGGCGCGGTGCCGCCATCGATGACCTGCCACCCTTCGGCGGGCGCCGCCGACAGCAGTTCGGCCAGGAGCGGGCCGGCGCCGTCGTCGCCCATCATGGCATTGCCGACGGTCAACAACAGCGTATCAATCGCCATGGCGTTTCACCATCAAGTACATGGCCGGCTCACGGGAAATCGCCGCGAGCGCACGCATCAGCTGTTGGCACCAGCCATCTTCCTCGGCGCTGAAAGCGGCGCGCGCGCCAGACAGCGCCGCGCCCAACATGCCGATGTGACTCGCGTCGATCATGATCTCGCCGAATTTGAGCACGCCGCCAAGCTTGCGGCGCGCCTCGCCGTCCGGCAACTGCGCGATCCAGCGCTCGAAACCGTCCTGCGGGCACGACAACAGCGGCTTCAGGCAATCGATCACGCCGATATGGTGACCGAGCGCCAGCGTCTGATAGATCACCTGACGCGCAGCCCCCTCGGGCGGCAAGTCCTGCTCGCGCTCGAGAAACTTCTTCGACAGCGAATAAAACACCACCTTGCCGTCCATCGTCTCAGCCCCTCGCCACCCCGGCGCCAATATCCCACAACCGGGTCAAAATCTCGGCCAGACGCGGATCCTCCTCGCCCGACAAACGGCGTTTCATGCACTCGTCGAGCGTCAGATCGGTTTCGCTCGCCAGCGTCAGGAATTCGTCGGCGATCAGCCGGCCGGCGCGATAACCGGCGAGGCGGCGCGCTTCGCGCTCGATCTCGACGCGCACATCCAGCGCAATGGCGGGATGCGCCACCACCGCCCGGTCGGCCTCGCCCTCGATCTGATGCGTGCCCTTGAGCTTCTGGTCCAACAGCCCCAGCGCCATGGCGAAGCCGTACAGCGTGGCCGCCGGCGTCGGCGGGCAGCCGGGAATGTAGACGTCGACCGGCACGATCTTGTCGCTGCCGCCCCAGACGCAGTACAGGTCATGGAAGATGCCGCCGGAGCAGCCGCAGGCGCCGTACGAGACCGAAATCTTCGGGTCCGGCGCCGCCTGCCAGGCGCGCAGCGCCGGCATGCGCATCGCCCGCGTCACCGCGCCGGTAAACAGCAGAATGTCGGCGTGCCGCGGCGAGGCCACCACCTTGATGCCGAAACGCTCGGCATCGAACACCGGCGTGATGGCGGCGAAGATCTCGATCTCGCAACCGTTGCAGCCGCCGCAATCGACGCGGTAGACATAGGCCGAACGCTGAATGTCCTTGAGCAATTTGCCCTTGAGCGCCGCGATATGCTCGCTTTCGGTCAGCGGCACCGGCATGCCGCGTTCATCGCGCGGCGCCATTGGGTTGGAAAGGGGCAAAGGTCCGTTCATTGTTCAGCCTCCTGGCTCAGATGCTGCGACACCGCGTCGCGCGTCACGGTCGCCTTGCGCTTGCAGGCTGGGCAGCTGGCGAATTCAGCGCGGCGCGCCTCGTCCACCGCCACGCCGCTTTGCCGCAGCAGGTCCATCACGTAGCCGATTTCCTTGGCCGGCGCGAACGGCTGGCCGCACTGCTCGCATTGCTGCAGACGGAAAGTCGCCTTTTGCAACAGATCGGCCTTATTGGCCACCGCCAATTCGAATTCCGGCGTCAGCACGATGGCGTGCGTCGGACACACCTCCTCGCAGCGGCCGCAGAAGATGCAGCGGCCAAGGTTCAGCTGCCAAGTGCGCGTGCCGTCGGCGGTATCGTTGCCCATGGTCAGCGCATTGGCGGGGCAGGCCGTGGTGCAGGCGGCGCAAGCGATACACTGCGCCGCGTTCAGTTCCGGCTTGCCGCGGAAACCCGGGCTGACCGGAAACGGCGCGAACGGATACTTGGCCGTGGCCTCGCCCGCGTCGGCAATGATTTTGAAGAGCTTGAGCATGAGTCGGCTCCTATTTCAGCGGCGAGTTTTTGCGCTCGCGGCCGTAGCGTTCGATTTCCTTATAGGGCACCGTGGTCGACTTGCGCTTCTTGACGTCCACCAGCGTCACGCGGTCGGTGCACGAATAGCACGGGTCGATGCTGGCGACGATCAACGGCGCGTCCGACACGGTGTTGCCGCGCAGCATGTAGCGCAGCGGCGGCCAGTTGGCGTAGGTCGGCGCGCGGCAACGCCAGCGGTACAGCTTCTGGTTGTCGCCGGTCATCGCCCAATGGATGTCCTCGCCGCGCGGCGCCTCGGCGAAGCCGAGCGCGAAGCGGTGCGGCTGATAATGGAAGCCCTCCAGCAGCACCGGCCCCGCCGGCAGGTTGTCGAGCGCGTGTTCGATGATCGCCAGCGAGTCGAAGAACTCGCGCGCGCGCACCAGCACGCGGCCGAGCACGTCGCAGCTGTCCTCGGTATGCACATCGAACGGCAGGCTGCCGTAGCCGGCATACGCGTGCAGATCGCGCACGTCGCGCTTGAAGCCGCTCGCGCGCACCAGCGGCCCGACCGGGCTATAGTCGCGCGCCACCTGCTTGGACAGCACGCCGACGCCGGCGGTACGCTCGCGCAGGTTGGGCGTCGACAACAGCATGTCGATCAATTGCGTGGTTTCGGCGCGCAGCTCCGCCACCAGCTTCAGCGTGCGCGTGCGTTCGTCCTTCATGATGTCGCGCCGCACGCCGCCGATCAGGTTCATGCCGTAGGTCTTGCGCGCGCCGGTCAACAATTCGGCCATGGTCATGGCCTTCTCGCGCACACGGAAGAATTGCATGAAACCGGTGTCGAAGCCGACAAAGTGGCTGGCAAGCCCCAGGTTCAACAAATGGCTATGCAGCCGCTCCACTTCCAGGAACACGCTGCGAATCGCCTGCGCCCGAGCCGGCACGGCGAGACCCAGTGCGTTCTCCACCGCCGAGCTGTAGGCCACGCTATGGGTAAAGCCGCAAATGCCGCACACGCGATCGGACAGGAAGGTCACCTCGTCGTAGCCCATGCGCGTCTCGGCCAGCTTTTCCATGCCGCGATGCACGTAGAACATGCGATAGTCGGCGTCGACGATGTCCTCGCCGTCGACGAACAGGCGGAAGTGCCCCGGCTCGTCCGAGGTGATGTGCAGCGGACCGAGCGGCACGTCGCGCGTGCTGCCCGAGGCTTCATTGACGAAGGTATAGGTTTCGTCGTCGGTGGTGGGCGCCGGGCGCTGGTTATAGGCCATGGCGTCCTTGCGCAGCGGATGCAGGTCTTCCGGCCAATCGTCCGGCAGCACCAGACGGCGCTCGTCCGGCAGACCGACCGGCACCAGGCCGTACATGTCGCGGATCTCGCGCTCGCCCCATACCGCCGCCGGCACGCGCGGCGTTACCGACGGGAACTCGGGCCGGTGTTCCTCCACCAGCGCGCGCACCACGACCCAGCTCTTGACCAGGCCTTCCATCGACAGCACGTAGTACACGGCGAAATGGCCGTTGAGCGGGCGCTCGTCATTGCCAAACAGCACCGATAACCAGCCGCCTTGTTGGTAATACAGCCATTCGACCACATCCGGCAGGCTGCCGAGCTTGACGGTCACCGTCACCTGATCGGCGGTTTGCCATTCAGTCTCCAGGATCGCCGCGCCGAAGCGTTCGCGCAGCCCATCCACATAGTTCTGGCCCACTTTGGTTTGTTCAGAAACGGACATTTGCACACTCTCCTCGCGGGCTCAATGAACCGTGGCGGACGGCGCCACCACGTTTTGCACCACCGCGGTCGCGGCATGCAACAAATCGGTTACCGGGCGCGGCGCGGCCACGCCCATGATCAGCATCAGCGCCAGCAGCACCGCCATCGGCGCGAGCGTGAGCCAGCCGGCCTCACCCGGCTCGACCTGATCCGGCGCCGGTCCGAACAGGCTACCCGCCACCATGCGCACGAGCCCCGCCAGCACGACGGTCAACAACAGCAGACACAGCAGCATCAGCCAGATCTGGCCGGCCTTGATGCCGGCGGTCACCAGCAGAAATTCGCTGAAGAACACGTTGAACGGCGGGATGCCGCCCAGAGCCAGCGCGCCGGCGCCAAACAGCATGGCCGTCAGCGGCGCGCTCTTGAGCAGCCCCTTGATCGAACCCAGGTCCGGCGTGCCGTACTTGAGCAGCACGTTGCCCGAGCCGCAGAACAACAGCGCCTTGGCCAGACTGTGGTTAATGGTATGCAAGAGCGCGGCGAACACGCCCAACGGCCCGCCCAGCCCCAGACCCAACGCGATCAGACCCATGTTTTCCACGCTCGAGTATGCCAAGAGTCGTTTCATGTGACCTTGAGATACGATAAAGAACGCGGCCACCGCCAGCGACATCAGACCGAACGCCATGAGCAGCATCTGCGGGAAAGCGGGCCCGATCGATTGCGACACCAACAGATAGAAGCGGATGATCACCAACAGCGCGCAATTGAGCAGCACCGCCGACAGCAGCGCACTGACCGGGCTTGGCGCCTCGGAGTGCGCATCCGGCAGCCAGGCGTGCATCGGGAACAAGCCGGTCTTGGTGCCGAAGCCGATGATCACGAACACGAACGCCAACCGCATCAACGTCGGGTCGAAGGCGCGCGCGTGCCCCATCAGCACGGTCCAGAACACCGCGCCGCCTTGCGCGCCCATGACGCTCGCGGCATTGGAATACACCAGCACCACGCCGTAGAGGCCGAACGCCACGCCGACGGTGCAGATGATGATGTATTTCCAGGCCGCTTCAAGCGACGAACGCTGATGATAGAAGCCGACCAGGAACGCCGAGCCCAGCGTGGTGGCCTCGATGGCCACCCACATCATGATGATGTTGTTGGCCGTCACCGCCAGCAGCATGGTGAACAGGAACAGGTTGAAGATGCCGAAATACAGGCATAGCTGCCCGACGTCGATCTCCCCTTCTTCCAGCTCATGCCCCATATAGCCGATCGAATAAAAACCGGTCAGGAAGCCGACGAGCCCCAGAAGGCCGAGAAAGATCGCGCCCAGCGCGTCGACGTGCAGCCAGCCGGACAAGGCCGTCGCCGGGCCGCCGATAAGCACGGCGCCCGCCACCGACAACGACAGCACCATCAACAGCGCCGTGCCTGCCAGGTGCAGGACCGTGGCCACGGCGCGCGCGGCGCCCCCTAGGGTCCGCGCGGCGAAACAGAGCAGCGACGTCGCCAGCGGCACCAGCAATAAAATGGAAAGCCAGGAGTTTGCGGTCATTTTTAATCAGCCCTTCAACGCGGTCAGTTGCTTCACATCCAGGGTATTGAGCGTGCGCTGGATCCGGCGCGCCAGAATCGCCATGATCAGCACCGCGAATACCGCGTCGGTGGCAATACCGACTTCCACAAGCTCCGGCGCCTTGCTGGCCATCAACGCCAACGTCAGATGCGCGCCGTTCTCCATCAGGCAGTAACCGAAGATCTGCTTGAGGATGTTGCGCTGGGTGACGATGCACATCAGTCCCAGCATGAAGTGGCCGAGCGAGACCGCCAGCGCCGGTTTCAGATCGGCCACCACCGCGAGCTTCACCGACGACACGGCAAACCAGGACAGCATCACGATCAGCGCCGCCAAGAGCATCATCCAGCCGGTACCGAGCACGCCCGGCAGCTGTTCGCGGTCGGCCAGCCGGCCAAGCGTGCGCACCATGATCAACGGCACCAGCACCACCTTGGTGACGAAGGCCGACAGCGACCACAAATACAGTTCGCCCGAACCCTGCGTGGCAGCCAGCGCCAGGAAAACCCCTACCAGCACCAACGATTGCAGGGCATACCAGCGCGCCGCCGACAACACGCTTTGCGTGCCGATCACCAGCATCGAGGTCACGATCAATAGCCCGGCCAGGTTATTGACGATCAACATTCCATCCATGATTTCCTCCTCAAGCCAGCCAGGACGCAGCGATGAAACTGGAGGCCAGGCACATCGTCAGCAGCACGACGAACACCACGCGCATCGCCCATGGCACCGGCGTGGCGGAAGCGACCGCCTCGGACGGTTCGCCCGGCACCACCTTGCCGAACCAGGACATCAGCCAGCCGAAACTGCACACCGATTCGATCAGCGCCAGGAGCACCAGCGGCAATACCAGCCAGTGCGCGCGCGACAGTTCGAAGCCCGCCGCCAAAATAGCGAATTTGCTGAAAAAGCCGTTGAACGGCGGCACGCCGGAAATCGACAGCGCCGCCACGCCGAAGCACAGCCCCAATAGCGGCGACTTCTTCAATACACCGCGCAAATTGGGCAGCACGCGGGTGCCGCAGGTATACGACAACGCCCCGGCCACCAGGAAGAACAGGCTTTTGGCGAAGGCGTGGTTGAAGATGTGCGCCACCGCGCCGTCGAAAGCCAGTTTGGAGCCGAACACCGACAGCGACAGACCGAGGAAGATGTACGACAGCTGGGCGATGGTCGAGTACGCCAACAATCGCTTCATATCCTTCTGCGGCAGATACATGGCAAAACCGTAGAGCATGGTCGCGAGCGCCATCACCGCGCCGATCCAGCCGATGACTTCAGGCACCGGGCCGGCCGAGTAGAGCGCGCGGGCAAAGATATAGACGCCGACCTTGACCATCGAGGCGGCGTGCAAATAGGCGCTGACCGGCGTCGGCGCCTCCATGGCGTCCGGCAGCCAAACGTGCAGCGGCAACTGCGCCGATTTGCCCCAAGCGGCCAGCATGATGCCGAGAAACACCACGATCTTGGCTTGCGGCGCCAGCGCGGCAATGCCGGTGAGCGCGAACGAGCCGGTTTGGGCGAAAAGCCAGCCGGCGGCCACGTACAGGCCGAGGGCCGCCACGTGGGTCACCAACAACGCCTTGAGTGCCGACTTGAGCGCCTTGGGCTTCTGGTAATAGCCGATCAGCCCCCAGGAGCAAGCGCCGGTGATCTCGAAGAACACCAACTGCCCCAACAGCGTCGAAGACAGCACCAGACCCGCCATGGCGCCGATGAACACCAGCAGGTACGCGTAATAGCGCGGCCGGGCGACATGCGGGTGCTCGCGGTTGCCTTCGGACATGTAGGCGGTCGAATACAGCACCACCAGGAAACCCAGCACCACCACGGCGATCGCCACCAGGGTGCTCAGCCGGTCGACGGTGATGCCGACGAGCGGCATGCCAGCCAGCGAGAACACGTCGACGGTCAACGGCACCTTGCCGCCGGCGGCGAAAGCCTGCGCCAACGCCAGCGTGCCCACAGAGGCCATCAGCGCGACCAAGGCCGCCAGCCACTTGCCGGTGCGTTCAGGCAGGCACAGCACCAGCGCCGCGCCAATGAACGGCATCAAAATGGTCGCGAGAGCGATGTTTTCCATGTTTGCTCCTCAGAGACCGGTGAGATAGAAGACGAAGGACAAGGCGGCAAGCCCGAAGCCGACCCAGGTAACGCGCGAGGTCAACAAGAAGCGTCCGCGCGCCATGCTGTTTTCGATGAGGCCCGCGAGCGTGAACACCGCCAGCAGCTTCAAGGGCAGCGCGACGGCAGCCAGCGCGAGCGAAGCCGGCGCGAGCGAGGCGGCCACGCCGAAGGGCAGAAACACCCCAAGCAGGAACTGCGCCATCACCACCTTCTTCAAGCCCAAGCCCAGCTTCATCAGCGCCAGCGACGGCCCGGAGTACTCGGTCAACGGGCCTTCCTGCAGCTCTTGCTCGGCTTCGGCCATATCGAACGGCAGCTTGCCCATCTCGATGAACACCGTGAAGGCGAAAGCCAGCATCGCCAGGCCAATGGCAGCCGGCGCCTGCAGATAGTTGCCGCCGATGCCGGCGCCGATCGCGCCAAGATTGGTGGTGCCCTCGATCAGCGCCACCACCAGGAGCGACAGGATCATGGTCGGTTCGACCAGGATGCCGAGCGTCAGCTCGCGGCCGGCGCCCAGGCCGCCAAAGGCGCTGCCGGAATCGATGCCGGAGAGCGAAAAGAAGAAACGCACCAGCGCGAACAAATAGGCAAAGGTGATCAAGTCGGCCAAGAACGGCAACGGCGACGTACGGGTAAACGCCGGCAAGGCCATGGCCAAGAGGAACATCGTCCCTAGAATCACGTACGGCGCGGCGCGGAACACGCCGCCGGAAACCGCCGGCGCCACGTCCTGGCGCTTGAACAGCTTCGCCAGGTCGCGGTAGTCCTGCAGCACGCCGGGACCGCGGCGCGAGTGCATGCGCGCGCGGATCATGCGCGACACGCCGGTCATCAACGGTGCCAGCAGCAGCAGGATCACCCCCTGCGCGACGGCCAGCACGATCATAGTCAGGTTCGGCATCACAACACTCCTATCGAACCGCAATCAGCAGCAGCGTGACGAGCGCCACGACCACATACAGGCAATAGACACGGAAGTCGCCGCGCTGCAGCACCGCAATGCGGCGGGCAATCCGCTGCACGCCGGCAACGATCGGGGCGATCAGGCGCTCGTCCCATAACGGCTCGACGCGGGCGGCGCCGGCCACGGTGGCACCCAGGCCGCGACGGAAACCAGCGGCCGGGCTCAACGTGTCGCGCAAGCGGTAGAGCGCGGCGAACATGAAACGCACCGGCTGGGCAAAGCCCTGCGGCGAAACGGTCATGGTCTTTTCGGTCACATAGCCGCATGCCCAGGCATCCCCGGCATGCCGGCGCGGCACGCCGCCCCCGCGAACCACGGCCATGAAGAGCAGCGGCACGATCGGCGCGGCCACGAGCAGCAACGCCAGCATCGGCGTAGACACGCTGGCCGGCGTGTTGAACAGTCCGGAGTGCAGCGTCAGGCCCTGCGCCACCGGCACCGCGGCGCCGCCGGTCAACGACGTGGCCACACGGGCGAACAGTGGGGCGAGCCACGGCGCGCCGATGCCGGACAACGCACACAGCACGGCGAGCAGCAACATGGCGAGCACCATCGCGAACGGCGCCTCCTCGGCATGCTCGGCATGCGCGCTCTGCGGCTGGCCGCTAAAAGTCATGCCCCAGGCCTTGACGAAGCACAACGCCGCCAAAGCGCCGGTCAACGCCAGCATGACCATCGCCGCGGGTCCGGCCAGGCGCATCATGAAATCGCCGTCGTGACCCATGGCGAACAGCGCTTGATAGCTGTACCACTCGCTGACGAAACCGTTGAACGGCGGCAGCGCGCAAATCGCCATCGCGCCGACCAGGAAGGCCAGCGCAGTCTGCGGCATGCGGCGCGCGAGGCCGCCCAACAGCGCCATATCGCGGGTATGCGCGCGGAACAGGATCGCGCCGGCGCCGAGGAACATCAGTCCCTTGAACAGCGCGTGATTGAACAGGTGGTAAAACGCCGCCATCAGCGCCAACGCCGCCAGCGCCACATGGCCGGTGGCGAGCCCGATCATGCCGGCGCCCACGCCCATCAGAATGATGCCGACGTTCTCGACCGTCGAATAAGCCAACAGCCGTTTGATGTCTTGTTCGGCCAGCGCGTAGAGCACGCCCAACACCGCCGACACCGCGCCGACGGCCAGCACCAGAAGCCCCCACCACGCGGCTTGTGCGCCCAGGAGATCGATACCGACCTTGACGATACCGAACACGCCGATCTTGACCATCACGCCGGACATCATGGCCGAGCCATGCGACGGCGCCGCCGGGTGGGCGCGCGGCAGCCAGCTGTGCAGCGGCACCATGCCGGCCTTGGCGCCGAAGCCGAGGAACGCCAGCACGAATACCAGCGACGCGACGGCAGGCGACAACTTGAGACCTCGGAACGAGGCGAAATCCAGGCTGCCGCTATGACTGTAAAGGATGAAGAAGGCGATCATGATCAGCACCGAACCGGCGTGCGCGATCAAGAAATACAGCAGGCCGGCGCCGACCGACTCCTCGTCTTGATCGAAGATCACCAGGAAGTACGACGCGAGCGACATGGCCTCGAAAAACACCAGAAACCAGAAGGCATTGTCCACCACCACCAATGCCAGCATGGCGGCGATGAAGGTGTTCATAAAGAGCCCCATTGCCCAGGCCCCGCGCCCGGCGTATTCACGCACGTACGATTGGGCATACAACGAGGTCAACAGCGCCAACAGCGAAATCACGCCGACCATCAGCGCGGCCAGCATGTCGAGCCGCACGGTGAAGCGGGCGAAGGCGAACGGACCGTCGAAGGCCATCGCCGCGCCCTGCCCGGTCAGCAGCACCGGCAGCGCCGCGGCCAGGCCGGCCGCGCCGCCAAGCACACCCAATAGCGATGACAGATTAATCGCCAGCCGCTCGCAGCGGGCCGAAACGATCGACAAGCCGGCGCCGGCCAGAAACAGCAGCACCGACAACAACAGGTAACCCAGTGGCGTCAGGCTCATTTTGGCTCCCGGAAAGATTGCAGCGATACGTCGAGGGGAAGCGCCTCGCTCGCACCCAAGCGCTTGACGCCGGCATCCGCGGCGAGCAAACGGCTATCGACGACCTTGAGCGCGCGCGTCGGACAGACACGCACACACTCGGCGCCGTTGGCGCTGAACGCGCATAGATCACACTTGACCGCCACCTGCTTGACGCCGGCGCGCCAGTCGAGCATCGGGTCCAGCGTGGCGGCACTGTCGCCCGCGGCATGGCTGGCGGCGCCGACTTGCGGCGCCTGGTAAAGATGGCTGACCGGCACCACCCCGGTCACCGGGGTGCCGCTTGGCGTAATGGCGCCGAACGGACAGGCGATGGCGCATAACTTGCAGCCGACGCACAGCGTCTCGTTGAGCACCACCGCATCGCCCTCATGCGTAATGGCGTTGACCGGACAGACGCGCGCGCACGGCGCGTCCTCGCAATGACGGCACTGCACCGGCGCGGTCAATGTCCCGGTCCGCATTACGGTCAGACGCGGATGCGCCTGCAAACCCTCGGCCTTGTGCACCATGGAACAGGCCGCCATGCAGGTATTGCACCCGATACAACGTGTAGGCTCCGCGAAGACGAAGCGGCTCATAACCAATCCCTCGAAAAAACCACGTCCAGTGGAGCATTGCACATGCCGTGCCAGAAAACGTCGGCACGGAAAAACAATGGCCCGGAGAGGTTTTTTCCTTTTAGCGCCAAGGGATTGGCGCTGCGGCGCGAGACGGGATCCGTGGAGACGTGTGACGAGGCGCGGCGCATCGTCGACAGAAATGTCGAAACCGCCGCGCTGAAAATGACACTTCGACAGTCGATGACACGGGACAAACGCGCCATTAGCCGCGATAATCGGGATCGCTCAGGACATGATCATGACAAGGATACCGCCATGAAACCCCATCTCTTCGCCGCGCTGCTGGCGACGACGGCGTTGCCCGCCTTCGCCGCCCCGCCGCTCGCGATCGAGCGATTCGAACCCGCCCGGTTTACCGGCACCTGGTATGAAATCGCCAAATACCCGGATTGGTCGCAGCGACATTGCGTATCGGAGACGTCGGCGCAATTCAGCCTGACCGAACAAAATACGCTGACCGTCGTACGCCGCTGCCGCACCGACGCCGGCGACATCGAGGAGAAACAAGGATTGGCGCGGCCGTTGGGCGGACCGGCATCGCCGCGCATGGAAGCCACCTTCGCCGCGCCCTGGCTGCAGTTGCTGCCGGCGGTATGGCACGATTATTGGATCGTCGATATCGACGCACACTATCAACTGGCCGCCGTCAGCGACCCGCAACGCAAAAGCCTGTGGCTGTTGTCGCGCACGCCGCACCCAGACGACTTCAGCTACCAAGCGCTCCTCGGCCGGCTCACCGCGCTGGGCTTCGACATCACCAAGCTGACGGCCACGGCGCAACCCTAAGGGTCCCTAGGGACCTTACGCTTCGCGGCGGGCGTAATACGCCCGCACACTTTGCACAAAGGCGCGCACCAGCGCCGATTCGTCGTCCGGGCGATACGCCACGCCAATGCCGATGGCCATCGCGCCCCCTTCCGACAAGGGCCGGTAAACCACGCCGCCGCGCCGGATAGCCGTCAACGAGCGGGCGATCAGGCCAATGCCGCCGTCAGCCGCGATCCGGCCGAGCAGCACGTGATGGTCTTCGGGTTCCAATACGATGCGCGGAGAGAACGACAGCGCCGCAAACAAGCGCTGGCAGTGATCGTGGAAAGCCGGATTACGCCCGCGCTCAAACCAAAACAACGTCTCATCGCGCAAGTCGTTCAGCGACAGCCGGCGTTTACGCGCCAGCGGATGACCGCTCGGCAGCGCCACCGCCAGCGGGTCGTCGAACAGGCGCTCCACCTTCAACGCGCCCGTCGACGACGGCAAGCCGATCAGCGCCACATCCAAATCGCCCCGGCGCAACCGTTCCACCAACTGACGGGAGATGCGCGACTGGACGTTCAATTGAATATCGGGATATTCCGCCTTGAACAACGACGTCAGGTCCGGGAAGACCGCGCTATCGACCACCGTGGTCAAGCCGACAGTCAACGTGCGCGCGCTGGCGCCCGCCTCGGCGCGCGCCTTCTGCAAGGTCGCGTCGACGTCGGCGAGCAACGCGCGCGCATCTTGCAAAAAACGCTTGCCGGCCTCGGTGAGACGTACGCCCTGACGATCACGTTCGAGCAGCTGAACGCCTAACATCTCTTCCAAACGCCGGATCTGCCGGCTCAGCGGCGGCTGCGTCATACAGAGCCGCTCGGCGGCCGCGCGAAAGTTCAATGTCTCGGCGACGGCGACGAAACAAGCCAATTGGCGGGTTTTCAGCATGGCACTCATACAAAAAAGGTATCAGCAAAATGGCATTGGCGTAGCAATAAGACAGCGGACTAGATTATGGCCACGAACCGAATGCTTCACAACCGGCGCGCCAACGTCAACGATCAAGGAAGATCCATCATGAACGACCCTCGCTATCAACAAGGCTTGCAACACCTCGCCCGCGTCGCGGGCACCAACGAACCCGCCATTCTCGACGCGCTGGCGGACATCGCGCCGGATTTGGCGCATTTCACCGTGGCCTTCGGTTACGGAGACGTCTACGCACGACATGGCTTGACGCCAAGACAACGTCAATTGGCCACGATCGCCGCACTGGCGGCGCTGGGCAACGCGCGGCCGCAGCTCATTTTTCACCTTCATGGCGCGCTCAACGTCGGCTGTACCGCGACCGAAATCATCGAAACGCTCATCCATCTCGCGGGTTATGCCGGCTTCCCTGCCGCGCTTAACGGCATTTTCGCCGCACAGGAGGCATTTCGCGCCAAAGGTATCGCGCCGCAGGTCGAGACGGCAGCGCCGCGTTCCACGAACGAGCGTTACGACCAAGGCTTGGCGGCGTTAAAAGCCATCGACGGCGAGGCCGGGCAGCGCGTCATCGACAGCCTGCGCGACATTGCCCCCGACTTGGGGCGCTTCATCATCGAATTTGGTTTTGGCGACATTTACAGCCGGCCGGGGCTAGACTTGGTGACGCGGGAAATCGTCACGCTCTCGGCGCTCGCCGCCATGGGGACAGCCAGTCCGCAGCTCAACGTGCACATTCATGGCCTGCTCAACGTGGGCGGCACGCGGACCGTGCTCGTTGAGACATTCATTCACATCGCGGTTTACGCCGGCTTTCCCGCCGCCATCAACGCCATGCTGACGGCAAAAGCGGTGCTGGCTGAGCGTGACAAAAATTGACGTCATACGGAAAAGCACCGCATATAGTCGCAATATTCAGTGCTTTTTCCTGGTCATTGTGTTTTCAATATCATAAACAACCGCGCTGACGTGCCAGCCAAGCCATGGGCCGCTATCATCGGCCCATGCCCATCTCCACCCCACACGACGCCGTCTTCAAACAGTTCCTGACCGACCCGGCCACGGCGCGCGATTTTCTCGACATTTACCTGCCGCCGGCCGTGCATGGCGTATGCGATCTGT
>NZ_JAFAND010000151.1 GCF_019232825.1 Paludibacterium sp.
TTGCACTACTCTGCGCAATATCCTGCGCGGTGATCACGCTGACGCTCACCGGCGCCACGCCACGCGCCTGCGGCACGCCGCTGGCGGTCACCACCACGTCGCCACCGTCGAATACGGGAAGGTCTTCCGCCAGCGCCACGCCAGCGAAGCAAAGCGCGATCAGGGCCGCGCCGTGTTTGAGTTGGAACATGATTCGATGCATCCGTAGTATTTTTATACGGCGCGACAAGGACAGGCCAAACCACCCACATCAACGACAGAGCGGCTGTGTGATCGCATCCCCGCGACACGCCAGGTAAGGGTCGAAAGCGCTTCCACGCACATCCGTGTCAGGCCGGTCTCCGGGCTCGGTCTCTCGGCTTCGCGCCTTCCCACCCAATGGGCAGTGGCTCGTTGCGAAGCCCTGGCGCATCGCGCCGGACCTTACCGTTGCGGGGGCAGCGCCGGTCTTCCACCGGCTTCCCGTTTCATCCGCCCGGCCGATTGGCCCGACGGACACCTGACGAACGCCATTATACCTGTGGTAGTTGCCATCCAACTTGACTTGGAATAAGGTCATAAACCTTTGTCGCCTATGACAGATTTTTCGCCATGAACCCGTATACCCTGACGCTGCTGCGTCACGGCGATATCGATCACCAAGGCCGGCTTGCCGGACGACGCGAAGTGCCGCTCACGCCCGAGGGCAGCGCGATGATGGATCGCAGCTGGCATCAAATCGCCGCCCTGGCGCCGGTGTCCAGCATGGCCACCTCGCCGCTGACGCGCTGCCGCGAGTTCGCGGTGCGCCACGCGCTGGCGGCAGCCGTGCCGCTCAAAGTCGACGAGCGTTTTGCCGAGGTCGACCTCGGCGACTGGGATGGTCGCGAGCAGGCGGCGCTGGCAGCCGCCGAACCGCGCTGGGAGCAGGCTTGGCAAGCGGGGCAATTGTCGCTGTTTGGCGGCGAATCGCCGGAAGTCTTCCATACCCGAGTGCTGAGCGGATTTTCCGAATGGATCGCGGCATCGCGGGGCTGCCATCGCGTACTGGTAACGCATGGGCCGGTGATTACCGCGCTGTTGACCGAACTGCTCGACATGGCCCCGGCCGCGGCTAGCTTGATCACCATCCAGCCTGGCGGCTTCGTGCAATTATCGATCCTGCAGGGCCACCCGGCCTATTTGATGCGGCTGGATGCGCCGCCGCCCGACGCAAAATGAAAGGGGGCGGCTAAGCCGCCCCTCGCATGACCCTTGCGAACCCGCCTTAACGGGCACAGGCCGTCGTCTGTAGCGCGACGCCGGGCGTCAAGCGCTTCTGCAACGCGGTCAGCGTTTGCATCTGGCTATCGCTCAACCCCTTGAACACCAATCGCGTCAGCGTGGTCTTGCCGCGCGGCAAGACCGCAGCCTTGTCATAACCCGCCTTCTTCAACCGGTCGGCCAGTGCCTGCGCCCCCTCCGGCTTGCCAAACAGGCCAAGGGACAACGCACCTTTGTAGTCGCCCACGTTTTGCACCACATAATTGTCGAACCCCTTGCCTTTAAGCTCCGCCGACAACGCCGCCGTCGACGCAGAGGCCGGAATATAGACCCAATAGCGCACGCCGGCGCCAACCTTGCCTTCGACGGCCTGGCTCTCGAGCTGGCTCGCAGCCAAATGCATCCCGGGCAAGCCACCCTTGACACGCGCCAGCAAGGTATCGTTCAGGTCTCCCCACTGCGCGCATTGGCGCGCATCGGCTTTGACCATGCGTGCCGCAGGCGCCGAAGCCGCGTTTTTGCGTTTTTCAGCCGGCTTTGCCGCTGGGGATTTGACAGCGCTGGCTTCCGCTTTAGCGGCCGGTGCGGGCGAGGCCTTGCCAAGCGGAGAGGAGGTCGTTTGCGCCAAGGCAATCGGTGCGGAAGCCGACACCGGCGCGGAAGCGGCGAACGGCGCCGACGCGTTCGCGTCCGGCTGCCAGTCGGCCGGCAACACCTTGAGCTGCTCCGGCGACACCTCATGACTGTGAATATTCACGGGATCGTGCTGGCGTAGCAGTACCACCGCGCCGACAAACAGGTTCAATGCCACGATCAAGCCCAGAAACCACTTCATGTCTTGTCCGCCACTTCTAATAATCCGGTAAGTACCAGATTATCCACGATCTGACAGGGGCTTGCGAGCAGAGGAGCGATTCGATCCGCGTCGCCGCCACTGAGCAGCACCGGCGGCAACATTCTGCCGGTATGGCGCGCCAGCCGTTGTCGGGCACGCTCGACCGCGCCGGCCATGGCCTCCAATGCGCCCGTCTCCAACGCATCCTGCGTGCAGGTCGGAAACGCGCGCCAATCGCCCGCGGGCTGATTGAGACGCGCGGTGTTATCCGCCAGGCTCGCGAGCATCAGCCGGTAACCCGGCACGATCAGACCACCGAGGTAATCGCCTTCGGCAGTGAGCGACTCGATCGTCAACGCGGTGCCGGCACCCGCCACCACCACGTCGCCAGGCACCAAGCGTCTGGCCGCCAGCACGGAAAGCCAACGATCGACGCCCATTTGGGCGGGGTCGGCATAATGATTGCGGACCCCGGCGGCAGCCGGCAACGTCCGCACCCACTCGATTGGGCAAGGTGCCTGTGCGGCGATCTGCTGGATTAAAGCCGGCTGCACCACGGCGGCGCCATAAGCGCGTCGCAAGGGGAAGGCCGCCCACGCCGCCTTCAGCGCCGTCACGTCGTCGTGTGCGACCGCCCCTTGGCCAAGCTGGATGTCACCGCCCCGATAGACCGCCCATTTGATGCGCGTATTGCCGGCATCGATCAGCAAAATCATCCCAGGCTCCGCAAGCTCACCTCGCCGACATGGAACGTCTGCCGGCCGCTGGCGGTATCCACCAGCAAAGCGCCGTTGTCCGCCACGCCACGGGCCACGCCCTCGATGGGCTCGCCGTGGGAAAAGCTCAGCCGCACCGGTTGATCCTGATGCGCAGACAGCGCCATCCACGCATCGGCAAACGGCGCAAACCCCTGGCTGTTGAACGTTTGCAGCACACCGTGCAACTCATTGAGCAACAAGGCCAACAGGCGATTGCGGCTGACTTCGACGCCACAGGACGAGAGCGCCGACACCGCCTGATCCACATCCTGCGGCTCGCGCAGATTGATGCCGATACCGATCACCACCGCCGCGGGTCCCAACGCATCGCCGGACAGCTCGATCAAAATGCCGGCCATCTTGCATCCGCCCAACAGCACGTCATTGGGCCACTTCAACTCAACCGGCGCGCCCAGCTGGCGCAGTACCCGCGCCAGCGCCAACCCGACGGCCAACGACAGGCCGGCGAGCTCGGCCAAACCGCGATCGAAACGCCATAGCAGGGAAAACATCAAACAATCGCCCAGACGCGCTTGCCAGCGCCGCCCCAGCCGGCCGCGGCCGGCGCTTTGCAACTCGGCGGCGAGCACGAGTCCATGCAGCCCATCGCTATTGGCCCGGCTCAACAATTGGGTATTGGTGGAATCGACCTGATCGGCCACCGCAATGGTCCAATCCTCGCTACACCCCGGCGACAGGTCGGCGCGTATCGCGGCCACATCCAGCCAGTCCATCGGCTGCGGCAAGCGGTAGCCTTGCCCGCGCACACTGAACACCGGCAGGCCGAACTCCGTTTCGATCGTGTGAACCGCCTGCCAGATCAGGGTGCGAGAACAACCCAGCGATTGCGCGATGGCCTCTCCAGAATGAAATTTGCCATCGGAAAGTGCGCGCAGGACTGCGAATGGCCATTCAGCCATGCCCCGGCTCCGTGGCGCGGATTTTCTTCAGCGTCGCGGTGGTGGACGTGTCGAATAGGAAAGGGATGGAATGCACCACACCACCACGCGCCAGCGTCTCGGCTGAACCGACGATCTTGTCGATCGCCCAGTCGCCGCCCTTGACCAATACCTCCGGCTTGATCAGCTCGATCAGCGTGGCCGGCGTATCGTCGTTGAACCAAGTTACCAGCGAGACACATTCCAACGCCGCGATGACCGCGGCGCGATTCGCCAGCGGATTGATCGGGCGATCCGAGCCTTTGCCGAGCCGGCGCACCGAGTCGTCGGTATTGAGCGCCACCACCAAACTCTGTCCCAGCGCGCGCGCCTGGGCCAGGTAGGTCACATGACCGCGATGGATGATGTCGAAGGCGCCGTTGGTGAACACCAGAGGGCGGGAAAAGCCGGACAACCGTTCAAGCAGTTGGTCCGGCGGGCAGAGCTTTTTTTCAAACAGCGGGGTTGGGTACGACATTTGTCTCCTTCAGACTTGCCGTCAATTCCTTGCGGTAGCGATTCAACGATTGGATCGTCTCGATCGGCCGTTCGAACAGATTGGACAAGTTGCGAAGGATACCACCCACCACACGCGCTTCCCAAGCCTCATCAAAGCGAATTTGCATCGACAGCCATGCCTCTAGCCAGGCAGGATCGGGCAGGCGCGACTGAACGGTGTCGTTAGGGAACAGGCTCTGATTAACGTGCAGATTGGTCGGATGCAACGGCTTGTTGGATCGCGAGGACGACGCCATCAAGAGGCCGATCTTGGCAAACGCCGCGCGGGCTTCATTGCCGCAGTGCTCGATGGCTCTTTTCATGTATTTGAGATAGGCGCCGCCGTGCCGCGCCTCATCCTGCGACAGCGTCTTATAGATGTGTTTGATCACCGGCTCTTCATGCCAGTCGGCGGCACAACGATACCATTGGGTCAAACGCACCTCGCCGCAAAAATGCAACATCAGCGTTTCCAGTTGGGGCGCGGGATCGAATTCGAAACGCACCGCGTGCAACTCCTCCTCGGTGGGCATCAGCGCCGGGCAGAATCGACGCAAGTACTCCATCAACACCAAGGCGTGCTTCTGCTCTTCGTAGAACCAAATCGACATGAAGGCGGAAAAATCGGAGTCGTTACGATTATCCCGCAAGAACATTTCCGTTGCGGGCAATGCCGCCCACTCGGTAATGGCGTTCATCTTAATGGTCTGGGCCTGCTCTTCGGACAGTTTGCCGGCGTCAAACTGGCCCCAGGGAATATCCTGCGCCATATTCCAACGCGCTTTTTCCAACTGTGCAAACAGTTCGGGGTACAACATGGCCGCTCCTAAATACAGATTACAGAGGCGTCGATTGTAGGACAGGACGCAAGCGAACGAAAGCATTCTTTTGATTTTTGTCAAAGAATGATGATGACAGCCATGCTGCGAGGCAGCGTTTCATATCGAATTTAAAAGCAAAAAGCCCAGACCTTGTGGTCTGGGCTTTCGTATGGGGCGTCTGGCGGTGTCCTACTTTCACACGGCGAATGCCGCACTATCATCGGCGCTAAGGCGTTTCACGGTCCTGTTCGGGATGGGAAGGCGTGGGACCACCTCG
>NZ_JAFAND010000096.1 GCF_019232825.1 Paludibacterium sp.
TCGCGGCCGATTAACCACGAAGGGGGAGCCTAGACTCCCCGAACCGGCGCCGCACATGTCTGTGGCGCACTGCCTTCGGCGAGTGCGCCCTACGCAAAAGCGCATCCACGGTCGTAGGGAGCAATCGCCGCGCAACGTGCGGCATTGCGCCGACGCCGCCACGAGGCGGGACCAGGCGCTTCCGCTGTCGTGCTAGGCGCTCAGGCATAACCGGTAGCCGACACCGGTCTCGGTCAGGATATGGTGCGGCATGGCCGGGTTGTCCTCCAGCTTCTGCCGCAAGTGCCCCATGTAGACACGCAGATATTGATGGCTTTCCGAATAGGACGGTCCCCACACCTCGCGCAGCAGTTCGCGATGCGTCAGCACCTTGCCGGCGTCGCGCACCAGCACGCTCAACAGCCGGTATTCGACCGGCGTCAAACGCACCTCGGCCCCGCGCTTGTACACCAGGCGGTTTACCGGATCGACGCGCACGTCGCCGAATTCGATCACCTGATTGGCCGAGGCGCTATCGCGCACGCGGCGGCGCAACAGCACGCGCACGCGCGCCAGGCACTCCGCCACGCCGAACGGCTTGGTCAGATAATCCTCGGCGCCGGCATCCAGCGCCTCGACCTTCTGTTCTTCCTGGGTGCGCGCCGATAACACCAGAATCGGCACCTGCGACCACTGGCGCAAGCGCCGGATCACCTCGACGCCATCCAGATCCGGCAGCCCCAGATCGAGAATCACCAGGTCCGGTTTGCGCGTTTCCACCTCGATCAGCCCCTGACGGCCGGTCTCGGCTTCGTGCACGCGGATGCCCTCGTTGTCCAGCGTGGCCGCCAGAAAGTCTCGAATCGGCTTTTCGTCCTCGATCAACACCACGGTGATCGGCAGTTCGCTCATGGTCCGTCACTCCTCCGGCACCCGCGGGGGATGTCCCAGCGGCAGCGTAAAGGTAAAACACGCGCCATGCGGCTCGCGGTTGGCGGCGCTGATCACGCCGCCGTGCGCCTCGACGATCGAGCGGCAGATGGCGAGTCCAAGCCCGACGCCCGGCGTGGGCGATTCGGAAGTCCCGCGGGTGAATTTGTCGAACAGCCGGCTTTCCAGGCCGGCCGGCACCCCCGGACCATCGTCGCAGACCGAGATCGACACCGCGCTGCCACTGACGTCGGCCGCAAGGCGAATGGTGGACCCCGGCGGCGTGTACTTGCCGGCATTTTGCAACAGATTGACCAGCACCCGCTCGATCAGCACTTCGTCGAACGCCAATAACGGCAAATTGGCCGACAGCTCGACCTGCAGCTGATGGCCGGCCAGCGCGGTGTCGGCCGAGCGCAACGCGCTGCCGACCACGTCGTCGAGCAACTGCCATTGCTTGTTCAGGCGCACGCCGGACTGCAGGCGCGCCATGTCGAGCAGGTTGGTCACCAAGTTGTTCATGCGCAGCGCCTCGTCATGAATCGAGTGCGCCACCTCCAATTGCCGTTCGCGCGGCAGCGCCTGCGCCAACAGGGTCGACAACCCGACCATGGTGGTCAGCGGCGTGCGCAGATCATGCGAAATGGCCGACAGCACGCTGTTGCGCAGCCGCTCCGACTCCATCGCCACGATCGCGTCCTGCGCCACCTCGACGTAATGCACCCGTTCCAGCGCCAGCGCGATCTGCGCGGCGCAGGTTTCCAACAGGCGCTGCTGTTCGGGAATAAACACTTGATGCGGATCGGGCGGCACCAGCGCCAGCACGCCGCGCGTGCGCATCGGCGCCTTGAGCGGCACGTACAGCGCCGCATTGGACGGCAGCGTGTCGGTGCCGAGACCGGCCGGCTGCTGGTGGTCGTACACCCATTGCGCCACGCCGGCGTCGGCGATGCCGCCCTCGCCGGCGGCGCGCACCTGCTCCTGGCTATTGGGGATCAGCATCTCGCAGCGCGCCTGAAACAACGCCTCGACATGGCTCGTGCCGATGTCGAGGATCTGCTGCGCCGTCAGCGCGCCGGCCAATTCGCGCCCCAAATCGTACAACGACCGCGTACGGCGCTCGCGCTGCGTGGCGATGCGCACGGAAAAACTCATGCGCGCGGTCAGTTGGCTGATGGTCAGCGCCACCGTCAGCATGACGATGAACGTCAACAGATATTGGGTATCGGAGACCGTGAACGACATGCGCGGCGGCACAAAGAAAAAGTCGAACACCGCCACCGACAGGAAGGACGCCATCACCCCCGGGCCGCGGCCGAAACGCACCGCGATCCCCACCACCACCATCAGGTAAATCATGATGATGTTGGACAGGTCCAACAGCGGCACCAGCACCGCCGCGAGCGCGGTCGTCGCCGCCGTCACCGCCAGCGCCGCCAGGTAGCCGACGCGCTTCTTCTCCTGCGCCTCATGCTCCTCGTACAGGCCGCCGGCGGAGCGGAAGCGGCTCTTGCCCTCTTCTTCCTCCTCGACATTGACGTCGCCGCCGACCACATAGATGTCGAATTCGCTATGGCGGCGCGATAATTCGTCCACCAGCGTCGGGCGCATCATTTGCGACCAGCGGCTGCGCGGCGACTTACCCAACACCAGCTTGGAGACGTTGCGCGTCACCGCGTAGGCTTCCACCGTTTCCGCCAGGTCGGCGCCGGCCAGCACGCTGGTTTCGGCGCCCAACTCCTGCGCGAGCTTCAGCACTTTGAGGATGTGGTCGCGTTTGGCTTTCGACAGCCGCTGCAACGCCGGCGTCTCGACATAGGCGACGATCCAATCGGCGTCGAGGTTGGCCGCCATGCGTTTGGCGCTGCGCACCAGTTTCTCGCCACCCGGCGCCGGACCGAGACAGATCAACAGCCGCTCGCGCGCCTGCCACACCGGCTTGATTTCCTGGTCGGCGCGGTAGGCGCGCATCTGCGCGTCGACGCGGTCGGCCGTGCGCCTAAGCGCCAGCTCGCGCAACGCCAGCAGATTGCCCTTGCGGAAAAAATTGTCCACCGCGCGTTTCGCCTGGTGGGCGATATAGACCTTGCCGGCATGCAGGCGGCCGATCAGCTCCTCCGGCGGCAAGTCCACCAGCGCCACTTCTTCGGCCGAGTCGAATACCTTGTCCGGCAGCGTCTCGCGCACCACGATGCCGGTAATCTGCCCGACCACGTCGTTCAGGCTTTCCAAATGCTGCACATTCAACGTGGTGTAGACGTCGATGCCGGCGGCCAGGAGCTCGTCCACGTCTTGCCAGCGCTTGGGATGGCGTGAGCCGGGCACGTTGGAATGAGCGAACTCGTCGATCAGGATCAGCGGCGGCTTCAACGCCAGCGCGGCATCCAGATCGAACTCCTTGAGCTTGTGCCCCTTGTAATCTATTTCCTTCAGCGGCAGCAATTCGAGGCCGACCAGCTTTTCCTCGGTCTCCTTGCGGCCATGGGTTTCGACCACGCCGGCCACCACCTTGCCGCCCGCGGCCACGCGCTCCTGTGCGGCGGAAAGCATGGCGTAGGTCTTGCCCACGCCGGCGCAGGCGCCGAAAAAGATTTTCAGCCGGCCGCGTTGGGCGACGGCTTCATCGCGTTTGAGCTGATTGAGAAGTTCGTCCGGATCCGGGCGTTGATCGGTCATGATGATTCTTTCTTCGTTGGCCCCGCACATGGCGCGGCCCGGGGCGCCAAAAGCGCCCCGGGCCCGCCGGCCATTTTACCGCCGCTTACAAGCGATCGAGATCTAGGTTCAATTGCAGCACATTCACGCGTGCTTCGCCAAGGAAACCCCATTGCGGCGGCGTAATGTGGCTGTCGACCAGGGCCTTGACCTTATCCGCCGGCAACTTGCGCACGGCGGCCACGCGCAGCACCTGATAGTAGGCCGCCGCCGGAGAAATATCCGGGTCCAGACCGCTGGCCGAGGCCGTGACCAGATCGACCGGCACGGCGCCTGCCGGCACCGGACCGGCGGCCTTGAGCGCGTCGATGCGCGCCTTGACGGCATCGGTCAGCGCCGAGTTGGTCGGCCCCAGGTTGGAGGCGCCAGAGTTGGCGGCGTTGTTCGGCTGCGGCGAGGTCGCCGACGGCCGGCTCCAGAAGTAACGGTTGTCGCTGAAATTCTGGCCGATCAGGCTCGAGCCGATGACCTTGCCGTCTTTGACCACCAGGCTGCCATTGGCCTCATGCGGAAAGATCGCTTGCGCGAGGCCGGTCATCACCAGCGGGTACACCAGGCCGGTCAGCACGGTGAACGCGACGAACAGCACGATTGCGGGACGAAATGTCTTGATCATGATAAATCCTTACGCCCAGTTGAAGACACCAAGGATCATGTCGATCACCTTGATGCCGACGAAGGGCACGATAATGCCGCCGAGACCGTAAATCAGCAGGTTGTCGCGCAACAGCTGCGCGGCCGCCTGGGCCTTGTATTTCACCCCTTTGAGCGCCAGCGGGATCAGCGCCACGATCACCAGGGCGTTGAAGATCACCGCCGACAGGATGGCCGAATTGGGGCTGTTCAGATGCATGACGTTCAAGGCGTTCAATTGCGGATAGGTCGAGGCGAACGCCGCCGGGATGATGGCGAAATACTTGGCCACGTCGTTGGCGATCGAGAACGTGGTCAACGAGCCGCGCGTCATCAGCATCTGCTTGCCGATCTCGACGATCTCGATCAGCTTGGTCGGATTGGAGTCCAAGTCGACCATGTTGCCGGCTTCCTTGGCGGCCTGCGTGCCGGTGTTCATCGCCACGGCCACGTCGGCCTGGGCCAGCGCCGGCGCGTCGTTGGTGCCGTCGCCGGTCATGGCCACGAGCTTGCCCTCGGCCTGATGCTTGCGAATCAGCGACAGCTTGTTCTCCGGCGTCGCTTCGGCCAGGAAGTCGTCCACTCCCGCCTCGGCGGCGATGGCGGCGGCGGTCAGCGGGTTGTCGCCGGTGATCATCACCGTCTTGATACCCATCTGGCGCAGCTCGGCGAAACGCTCCTTGATGCCGCCCTTGACGATGTCCTTGAGTTCGATCACGCCCAGCACGCGATTGCCTTCGGCCACCAACAGCGGCGTGCTGCCGCGGCGCGCCACCTCGTCGGCCATGCGGCCCACGTCCTCGGGGAAGGTGCCGCCCTCGGCCTGCACATGCTTGCGGATGGCGTCGATCGCGCCCTTGCGGATCTGGCGGCCGTCGTAATCGACCCCGGACATGCGCGTGGTGGCCGAGAACGGGATGAAGGTCGCTTCATGCTCTTTCAAGGGGCGCTGGCGCAGGTTGAACTGCTGCTTGGCCAGCACCACGATGCTGCGGCCTTCCGGCGTTTCGTCGGCCAGCGACGCCAACTGCGCCGCGTCGGCCAGCATTTCCACGCTCACGCCCATCGCCGGCAGGAAAGTCGACGCTTGACGGTTGCCGAGCGTGATGGTGCCGGTCTTGTCCAGCAGCAGCACGTCGACGTCGCCGGCGGCTTCCACCGCGCGCCCGGAGGTGGCGATGACGTTGGCCTGCATCATGCGGCTCATGCCGGCCACGCCGATGGCGGACAGCAGGCCGCCGATGGTGGTCGGGATCAGACACACCAGCAGCGCCACCAAAACGGTGATGGTGATCGGCGTGCCGGCGTGCGCCACGCTGACGCTGAACAGCGAGTACGGCAGCAGCGTGACGGTCACGATCAGGAACACGATGGTCAGCGCCACGAGCAGAATGGTCAGCGCGATCTCGTTCGGCGTCTTCTGGCGCTTGGCGCCCTCCACCATGGCGATCATGCGGTCGAGGAAGGTCTCGCCCGGGTTGGCGGAGATGCGCACCACGATCCAGTCGGACAGCACGCGGGTGCCGCCGGTCACCGAGGAAAAGTCGCCGCCGAACTCGCGGATCACCGGGGCCGATTCGCCGGTGATGGCCGACTCGTCCACCGAGGCAACGCCTTCGATCACTTCGCCATCCACCGGGATGGTGTCGCCGGCCTCGACCAGCACCACGTCGCCCTTACGCAGACTGGAACCGTCGACCACGGTCACCTTGGCGCCGTATTTCTCGCCGGCCAGCTTCTTGGCCACCACGTTCTTCTTGGCGCTGCGCAAGCTCGCCGCCTGCGCCTTGCTGCGGCCCTCGGCCAGCGCCTCGGCGAAGTTGGCGAACAACAGCGTGAACCACAGCCACAGGGTAATGGCCAGGATGAAGCCGAACGAGGCCTCGCCCTTGCCCTGGGCCGCGGGGATCAACAGCAGCGTGGTCAAAATGCTGCCGACGAACACCACGAACATCACCGGGTTGCGCCACTGATTGCGCGGCGTCAGTTTCTTGAACGAGTCGATCAGCGCCGGCTTGACCAGCGTCGGATCGAACATCGATAAACGTTTGGATTGGCTCATATTCCGTCTCTCCTGTCGGTTCTCAGTGCGCCAGGATCATTTGCAAATGCTCGGCCACCGGGCCCAACGCCAGCGCCGGCACATAGTTCAGCGCGCCCACTAGAAGCACCACGCCGATGAGCAGCACCACGAACAGCGGACCGTGGGTCGGCAGCGTGCCGGAAGTCACCTGCAGGCGCTTCTTCGCCCCGAGCGAACCGGCGATGGCCAAGATCGGCACGATCATGAAGAAACGGCCGAACCACATGGCGATACCGGTCATGATGTTGTACCAGGGGGTATTGACCGACACGCCGGCAAACGCGCTGCCATTGTTGTTGGCGGCCGAAGTGAAGGTGTAGAGCAGCTCGCTGAAGCCGTGCGCGCCCGGATTGGCGATGGCGGCGCGGCCGCCGTCGGTCATCACGGCGATGGCGGTCAGCACCAGCACCAAGGTCGGCGTCACCAGAATGGTCAGCGCGGTCATCTTCATCTCGAAGATTTCGATCTTCTTGCCCAAGTACTCCGGCGTGCGCCCCACCATCAGCCCGGCGATGAATACCGCCAGGATGGCGAAGATCAGCATGCCGTACAGACCGGAGCCGACGCCGCCGAACACCACTTCGCCCAGCTGCATCAGGAAGGTCGGCACCAGGCCGCCCAGCGGCGTGAGCGAATCATGCATGGCATTGACCGCGCCGCACGAGGCCGAGGTGGTGACGGCGACGAACAGCATGGTGCTGTTGATGCCGAAGCGGGTTTCCTTGCCCTCCATGTTGCCGCCCGCTTGCAAGGTCGACGCCTGCTGGTCGACGTTCAGATGCGACAATGCCGGCACGCCCTTCTGTTCGGCCCATAGGCCGACGCAAGTCAGCGAGACGAATAGCACCGCCATGGCGGCGATCACCGCCCAGCCCTGGCGCTTGTCGCCCACCATGGCGCCGAAGGTGAAGCACAGCCCGGCCGGGATCAGGAAGATCGCCAGCATCTGCAGGAAGTTGGCCAACGGGGTCGGGTTCTCATACGGATGCGCCGAGTTGGCGTTGTAGAAGCCGCCGCCGTTGGTGCCGAGCATCTTGATCGCTTCCTGAGACGCCACCGGGCCCATGGCCAGCGTTTGCGTCTTGGTGGTCAGCGTATCGATGATCGGCTTGCCCGCGGCATCCTTGACCGGGTTGCCGGCCTTGTCGACGCGCGGCACCTGATACTGCGTGGCCTGTACGGTGGCGACATCCTTGTACGGGCTCAGGTTCTGAATCGCGCCTTGGCCGACGAACAGCAGGCCGAGCACGATCGACAGCGGCAGCAGGATATACAGCGTGATACGCGTCAGATCGGCCCACAGATTGCCGATCACCGCCGCGCTATGACGGGCGAAGCCGCGAATCAGCGCGATCACCACGGCAATGCCGCTGGCAGCCGAGAGGAAGTTCTGCACCGTCAGCGCCGCCATCTGCGTCAGATAGCTCATCGTGGTTTCGCCGGCATAGCCCTGCCAGTTGGTATTGGTGACGAACGAGACGGCGGTATTGAAGGCCGAGTCGGGCGACACGGCGGTCATGCCTTGCGGGTTCAACGGCAGATAGCCTTGCACACGCTGCAGCAGATAGACGAACAGCACACCGACAAAGCTGAACAGGATCAAGCCGAAGGTGTACGGCTTCCAGCCGGACTCCTCTTTCGGATCGACCCCGCACAGGCGGTAAACGGCATGCTCCACCGGCACGAGAAACCGCGCCGGACCTGGGATATCCCCTTTGACGATACGCGCCATGTAACCGCCGAGCGGATACGACAGCAACAGCAGCGCGACGAGAAAAGTCCCCAGCAAAATCAGGGCATCAGGCGTCATGTTAGAAATTCTCCGGTTTCACTAGCGCATAAATCAGATACACCAACAACCCGACGGCCGCGACGGCGCTCAGCACGTAGATGAGGCTCATGATTTGCCTCCCAGCCGCGCACAGCCCTCGATCAACAGGAAGGTCAACAGCGCGAATCCTAGCGCCAGACCCACATAGGCCAGATCCATGACGATCTCCTTAGTAGTTTGCTTAGCGGTCCACGCCCACGGCGCATCCGCTGATAGTTCAGGATCGAACATTACCCACCGGCATATAAAAACGGCGTAAAAAAGCTGTTGCACCTGTAAGGTTTGTCTCTTGACATGTCTGATAAGTTGGCAAGTCAGATGGGGCCCTCACAACTGGCCGCTAGCGCAATATCTTTAATGGGGAAAAATCAGGGGAGACCAGAGAAGCTAGTTAACTCATGAGCCCCCGTATCAACCCGCATTTTTTGTGTATAGCTGACAGCACAGGAACCAGTGTACAGCCCATGAGCCGAACATTTTCCTGAAGGAAAAGTATGGGCCGTAAGGCTCTATTCCGGACCAAGGCCTCGACGTCAAGTAAGAATGGCGAGCCCCCGCGTGCAACCAACTCACACTAAAACCACTCTAGTCGTGAGCGCCCATCCCCGTGGCGTATCACACAGGAGAGAACCTCTTATGAAACGGTTTTTCGCCAATCGTTACACGATTACCCTCGGCATTTTGGGAGCAGAAGTTAATGCGTCCCGCAATACCCATGGCTCAACGTCCAGCTCTACCGTAGAGATGTCTGGCTGGGTTTACAGGCCATAAATCTCGTCCAACCGATCCGCTCCAGCCGGAGCGGACGCGCCTACATATTCGCACTGAACATTGCTATGCAACGACGTATTCGACGCATCCTCCTGCTGTTTTCCTTTCCTGAGGGCAAACCCATACCGCATCACAACCCGACTACTGGCGTGACACTCTATGCACCCTCCGGTACATACCTACACGTTGACGATCAGACACTGATGTTGAACAGCGGAGACCAGATTTACCTGACACCCCAATCCATCACACTGTTCAAGCGTATTGATAGTCGCTGGCCGCTATTCTTCTGCCGCCATGAGGAATCACTACTCGTCAGTGATCAATTGTCGACTCTGCAACGAAGCGGCGGCTTCTACGAGTGGGATGATCATTACCTTGCCTATTTCCTTTATCAGGAAGAAGCACAGACACGGCAAACTCCTATCCAGGGCATCTCACAAGTACTCAACGGCGAGCGCCTTCGCATCACGTTCAGCGACGGAACCTTATTCTCCGATATGAGCCATGCGCTGGCCTGTTTGACACCCAACACCGATGAGACACCTCCTTTGGCAGATATGCTCTGCCAGAGCCTGCAACACCAGCTAGGAAATAAGAGTGCCCTACTAGAATTCTCCGGAGGGTTGGACTCTACCGCCATACTCCTAAGCGCGCGCGCACTTGATATGCCCTTTATTACAGCAACGGCATGGGATAGCCAGGCTTATGCGCCAGACGACCGATGGTATGCCGACGATTGCTGCCGTCGCTATGGACTGCGTCACCACATCATCGATCTAGCTGAGTTCGATCCGATGGCGCTCGATCCGCCAATGCCTGCGCATGCCCCATCAAATATGTATCTCATGGTTAGATATGAAGAAAGGCTATTGGAATATGGGCAAAAGGACGCGCTTGCATTTTATTTGAACGGCCATGGCGGCGACCATATCTTCCTAGCAAATCCAACATGGGCCTGCGTATTGGCAGCGCCCCGCGGACAACGCCACGCTACGTTGCAGCGCTTGGCCGCATTGCAATGCTTGCCTTACCCACTTGCCTTGGCGCAATGGGCACGGATGTGGCTGCGACAGATATGCCACCGTGCCGATGAGCCTACTTATTGGCAAAGAATGAAAGAATTTTCCACTCAAAGCTGGCTTTCTCTGGCTCTGGCTCAAATGGCAAAAAAAGTACAGAGCTACCGCGATCTTCTAGCTTTTGACAGGTTAACCCCAATTGAGCAAGTCCGTTGCCGACTGTTTTATCAACTGGCGCAAGAACTGTCGCATCCTAGGCTCCGGGACCGGCATGCCCAGCTATTGTTTCCATTTTTCGATGAAGCGCTTATCCGCGCAGCAAACGCACTTCCAGCTTGGCAGGGGTTCAACGCTCAGGGTAGCCGACAACTGTTGCGCCAGGCACTCAATGCCCGCTATCACGAACCTGGCCTCAGCAGGCAAAGTAAAGGACACACTACCGCCTCGGTGCTGCGTTCGCTGCAGCGGCAGCATGCCGCAGTCGCGGAGCGACTAAGAGAAGGTTACTTGGTGAAAAGCGGCATGGTGCAATGGCGTGAGTTGGAGCACGATCTGCGGCGCCAGTGTCTTGGTATCGGAGGGGTTTCGCCAGCAGTCATGCACGCCCTGGCCATCGAGGTATTCATCCATCGCGCACGACAGGAAGTGGAATGAATTCAACCTATTTCAGATTTTGCGATCACATCCACCATCTATTCGTTGGAGAGCAACTAATCCTGTTGGACGCGCGACGAGACCGCTACATCTTCATAGCCCCCCCTGTCAGTACTTCCTTGCTTCAGGCATTAACGCAGCAAACACCGGAATCTGCTTTATCGGAAACAATTGCAGTTGCACTCAGCCGGAAAGTACTGCGTAGATGTGATCATCCCGTTGCGATCAGGCAGACCAGCGGGCATCCTGTCGGCATAGGGCTACATGAATGGCAATCCTCTGAGGAACCACTAACGATTCCGCCGTACCAACGCGTATGCGTTATGGGATATTTCACAGTAGTCACGCTGCAAATACGATTATTTGGTCTGAACCGTCTTCTCCAAAATATCAGCCAGTTCGCACGCAATGCGACTCGCACGGCTGATGTCGAAGTAAGCGGCCACATCGCCAACAAAGTGCGCCATTGCAGCCGGTCACTGCCTTTTAGGACAGCCTGTCTTGAAAACGCCCTGGTGACTGCCGTACTGTTGGCGCGCCACGCACTCCCCTTTCAATTTCGCATTGGCTTTCAACTTGATCCGTTTCTCGCTCATGCCTGGCTCAATGTCGACGGGCAAGTTCTGCTGGACCGGCCAGATTTGAACCAGGCAATGCATATATTGGTGAATCTGCCCTGATGAATGTCTTCACCCATTGGCATAACTATCATCTGGTGTTTCATGCTCTGACACGCTTTCATCCATATGCAGTACGACAGATCGTGACTATGTCATCGCTGGTCGCCTTGATCAGCCTAGTCAATATCGCTACGCCGTGGCTCTTGAAGCAAGCACTGGACTCCTTGCCTGGCCCGGATGCACAGTGGCGTATTGTCGTCTACGCCCTCGCCTGGAGCGCCGCCCAGGCTGCTTGTTTCTGGAAGAGCATTCTGGCGACGATCCTATCGGCCTCGTTTGAGCGAGGCCTCTCGCTGGCACTCTTCAATCAACATATCCGCCGCCCCTGGCGCGACCATCCGCTCGACGAAGCACCAGGCGAAGTACTCACCGTGCTCCAGCGTTCAGCCGCCAGCGCGGGAAGCATCACCTATGGTGTTGCATGGGCGTTCCTACCCGCGCTAATCGAGCTAATAGGGGCCGCATGGGTATTAGCTGTCAGCCAATCCTGGCACATCGCATTGATCCTATTCACGACCCTATCGGTGTTCTTTGTTGCATCACTCATGGCGGCACGTACTGCCCGAACTGTGACGGTCCAAATCAATCAGGCAGGCAATCGACTGGGCGCATTTCTGGTAGAGCGGCTGACCTTCACGCCGACACAGCAACTACTGAACGCCCATGATCAGTCGCTGGTTGACTCTCAAAAGCACTTCGACCGCTGGCAGCAAGAAGTCATCAATGGCAACCGTCGTCTTGGCCTGTTGTACGCAGGCAAGATTCTTCTGATCGGCGCTGGGCTGTTGGCCGGGTTATTGGTTTCGGCCAACACCATTGCCGCAGGTCAAGGCAGCATCGGTGATTTCGTCATGGTCAATGCCTATATGCTCCAGTTCACCATACCGATGACCTGGCTTGCCGTTAACGTATTTGACATTCAGAAAAACCTGGTAGCACTAGAAGAGGGGGCGCGTTGGCTCACCGCTCAAAACCTGCCCCACGCCACTACCTCACTTCCCCCGGTCTCCACGAGCGTACCGCTGCAAGTACATGACCTGCAGCCGCTGCATACAATGGAACGCAGCCTCCCGGTCAACTTCACACTCTCACCCGGCGCCTGGCTTGCGCTCTCGGGTCCATCGGGTAGCGGCAAAAGCAGCGTGCTCGATGCGCTCACAAAAATGAGCAGTTACCGCGGTCGCATCTTGCTGGGTACCCTTGATGCTGCGGCAACGGAGGACCAGCACTGGCGCACACTCGTCGTTGGCGTTCGCCAACATCCTCAAGTCCTGGCCGGCACCCTTCGTGCAAATATCTTGTATGGCATATCGGAGCAGGAACATGAACAGGCGCTACAGCACGCCTGCTATTTAGCATGCCTAGACGGGGTAATCGCCAATAAGCCAGGCGGGCTCGACTTCGAAGTGGTGCAAGCGGGCGCCAACCTATCCGGCGGCGAGATCATGCGGCTCGCCATTGCTCGTGCCCTGGTGCGCAAACCACAAGTGCTGGTGCTTGACGAGCCGACCGCAGCGCTCGATGTGCAGACGGAACAAACACTCTTGAATCGGCTGCGCCAAAGCGGGTTGACCATACTGCTTTCTAGCCACTCTCCTATCTGCTTGGCATTTTGCGATCAGGTCGTGGAACTGAAAACGCTGAACAGCGGGGAATCCAGCCATGACAAAATCCACAGCCATCCTTGTTTGCAACCCGATGAGCATGGATAATCATCTCATTTTTGCACCGCTTCCATGCTGCCCATCGTTTCCATCATCCTGCCCAGCTACAACGATCTCAGTTACCTGGAAACCACGCTGCGCTCGATCACGGCGCAGACGTTCACCAATTTCGAACTGATCATCGTCGACGACGGCAGCAGCGACGAAACCCCGGTGCGACTGCGCTCGCTGATCGCGGCCGACACCCGCCTGCGCTACGCGCGGCGCGAACGCGGCGGCGTCGGCGCCGCGCGCAACACCGGGCTCGCGCAAGCGCGCGGCCGTTTCGTCGCCTTCGTCGATGCCGACGATCTGTTGCATCCCGCTTTCCTGCATACCCTGGTCAACGCCGCCGAAAATGCCGGCGCCGACGTGGCGCAGTGCCATATGCATCCCTTCGCCGACGGTACGCCCTGCAACTTCCCGCCGACCTATACGGTCGCGGGCAAGGGCATGTCGGGGCCGGACGCGCTACGGGGCTTGTTGGCGGGCGACTTGCCGGCAAGCGTGGTGTGCCGGCTGTACCGCCGCGAACGGCTGGGCGAATTGCGTTTCGCCGAGGGCTTGATTTACGAGGATCTGGAGTTTTCGGTGCGGCTGATGGCGCAGGCGACCAAGGTGCAGATCGTGCCGCTCGCGCTCTACGGTTGTCGCCGACGTCAACGCGGACTGAGAGCGCAATACGCGCCGAGTCTGGTGGAAGACCGCATCACCGTCACGCAACATATCAAGGACACGCTGCAGCAACACGGGTTGTGGCCCGCCGAGCGCACGGTATTTCAGCAACTGGCGGCGCGGTTCCTCGGTCGAGAGGGGTTCAAGGATCTGATTCGCGACCAGTCGCTGGATGAATTCCTCTACCAGCGACTGTTGGCGAGCTTGAAGACCGACGGCGAACTCACGTTCTCGACGCTGCGCAAGTTGCCGATCGATGCCGGTCAAAAGAAATGGGTCGGCCTGCCGCTGATTTCGCCCGCGCTGGGGCGGCACTTCCTCAACTTCCAGCTGCGGCGGCGGCAGAAGCGCGTGCGCGCCTAGGAGGAAAAAGGCTTCAACGCGCCGGGAGGGCGCAGCATCTTGTTGACCTCGTCCAGATGCAGCTCCTCCTGCACGATCATGTCGCGCGCGTACTCCTCCAGCAGCACCGACTTGCCCTCGCTGATCTTGAGCAGCGCATAGTAGGCGTCGAGCGCGTTTTGCTCGTGGTCCAGGCTTTCGCGCAAAATGTCGCCGATGTCGTGGCGCTCGGTTTCCAGCAAGGCGCCGATCTTCAGCGACGGATGGCCGCCAAGCAGGGTAACCAGCTCGCCGGCACGGCGGGCGTGATCGAGACTCTCGGTGGCGTTGCCCTTGAGCCAGGATACGATCGGGATGCGGTTATAGCCGTAAACCATCAGCGCGTAGTGGGTGTAGCGCACCACGCCGGCCAATTCCAATTCCATGATGCGGTTCAGGGCGGCAATCGCCTTGGCGCCGTCTTTGGCATTCATGCGGGTCTTCTCCTCTCGTCGCTTGCGTCGCTTCGCGGACGCACTCTACGACTGTAGCACCTCGCGGAACGAGCGCCAGGAAGGCGGCTACAGCGGCTGACTCGCGCGGTTCAGGCGGTCGTGCACCGCCGCCCAGGCGGGCAGGTCCGGCGGCGTCTGGATCAAGAGCCGCTCGGCGCCGAGACGGTCGAGCTGGTAGAGCGCGTCGTACAGCGCGCGCGCATACGCCTTGGGTTCCGGCCCCAGGTCCAGCGCGGGCCCCGCGCTTTTGACCGCGCCGCCGCACCACAGCCAGGCGGTGCCGGCGTCTTGCAACGCCTCTTGCGGCGGCGCGGCGAACCGCCACGCCGGCGTGTGCGGCGCATAGTGGCGGTGATGCTGCCCCGGCACGCGCAAATCCCCCTTGGCGCCCACCGACAATTGACAGCCGAGCACCGCCTCCAGCTCGGCGGCGGACAGCATGCCGTGACGCAACAACCGCGGCGGCTCGTCAGGCAGCATGCCGACGATGGTCGACTCCAGGCCCACCGGGCAGACACCGCCATCCAGAATCAGCAGATCCTCCCCGGCGAACTGGCGCGCCACGTGTTCGGCCGAGGTCGGGCTGATCGACATGTAGCGGTTGGCGGACGGTGCGACCAAGCCGCCGCCGAAGCGGGTGATCAGCTCGCGTGCCAGCGGGTGCGCGGGCACGCGTAGCGCCACGCTGGCCTGGCCCGCGGTCACCATCCGCGACACATGATCGGCCGCCGGCAACACCAACGTCAGCGGGCCGGGCCAGAACGTCTTCATCAACCGCATGGCCGCATCCGGCACCGCCTTGACCCAGTGAACGGACTGGGCGACATCGGCCAGATGCACGATCAGCGGATTGCTGGCGGGGCGGCGCTTGAGTTGAAACACTTTTTGCACCGCATCGAGATTGCAGGCATCGGCCGCCAGGCCATAAACGGTTTCGGTGGGGATAGCGACCAATTGCCCCTGGCGCAGGCGCGCGCAGGCGCGGTCGATATCGGTGGTGACAATGGGATTCACGGCAACAACCATCAAGACGAGGAGCTTCCATTATCCATGCCGGCGCTGTCGGACGCAAAAACCGCGGCGCCCGCCGCGTCTGTGGCGAACACCCAGCCGGGGATCGGCCGCGTGCACAGATTGGGAAAATCCCGTATCGACGCGCGCACGCCGGCCTCTCCCGTCACCATGCGCAACAACTGGCGCGAGCCGGTCTGAACGTACAGCGTCGAAGGCCCCTTGCCCGGCCGCTCGTACGTCCAGGCGTCGGCCGGCCGGCCCAGCACCTGGTGCGTGCCCGCGTGGCGCGCCCCGTACTCGCGCAGCACGCCTTGCGGCAAGTACAACGCATCGAGCGGGCTGATCTCTTCCGCCAGCAGCCTGGCGGCAAGACAATCGCCCTCCGGCGTGCGCTCGCGGCTATATGCCACCTTGCGCTTATGGCTGCGGCCATGCGTGGCATCGCCGATTTCCGACATCCACAGCCGGTAGCCGGTCTCGCGTTCCGGCCAGGGGTTGAATAGCCCGTCGATGCGGCAGAGGTTGCGCGTGTAGTCGAACCAGCAGAAACCGGAACTGATCTGATCGTCCGGCAACATCGGGAACCAGTACGACACATAGGCGCCGCTCCATTGCGGCGGCAAGAGCGGGGGAATCGCTGCGCGCATGCCGTCCCCTAACGGTCGAGCGCGTCGGCAAGCGTGCGCGCGACCGCCTCCGCCAGCGACGGCAGCGCCTGACGCCGCGCCTCGAAATGCCGCGCCAGCGCCAACAGGTCCCAGTGCATCCGCTCGTCGACGGTCTCAAACCATTGCCGGCTGCAATCGGCATGCGCCTTGAACAACGCCGCCAGCGGCAACACCTGCTCGCCGTAGACCGCCAGCGCGGCGTCCACATCGGCGTCGGCGCAGAGCGCTTTCACCAGCCCCTGCGCCGTCGCCACCGCCATCGTGGTGCCGTGGCCGATGGAAAAATGGCCGGATTGCAAGGCGTCACCCAGCAGGACCACCCCGCCGTCGCAGGCGGCGTCGCGGCTGAGCGTCAAGAAACGGCGCCACCCTTGCTCCGCCTGCATCAACAGCGGCTGGCCGTGCAACACACCTTGAAACACGCCGGAGAGAAATGCCGCCGCTTCGCGCGCGGACATGTGGTCGAGCCCCGCGCGGACATAGGTATCCTCGCCGCACTCGACGATGAAGGTGCTCATCCCCGCCGAATAGCGATACGCATGGGCGACGAAGCCCCCCGCGGCATGCGGCTGGAACATCAGGCTCATTTGGTCGAATAGGCGGGTTGTGCCGCACCACAGATAATGGTTGCGACCGAACTCGGCCCGTGGACGCAACCGCCCGGCGCATGGATCGGCCTGATGGCCGACGCCATTGGCCAGCACCACCAAATCGAACTCGCCGCTATCGATCACGGCCGGCATCTCCGGCGCCTGACGGTAGCGCAACTCGACGCCGAGCGCCTGGCACTGGGCGCGCAGTGCTTGCACCACACCCTGACGGCCCACGCCGCACATCGGCACGCCGATCGGCATGCGGCAGGAAACACCGCGCCGGGCCAGCAAAAATTCGGACAGGTATTGCGGCTGCAGCCCGTCCGGCGCGTCCAGATACGACAGCACGTTGGCCGGATGCTGCCCGGCCCGTCCGGGCAGCACCACGCCCCAGCCGGTCTCCGCCTGCTGATCGAGCTTCTCCAGGATGCGGATGCGCCAGCCAGGCCGGGCCCGTTTCATTTGGCTGGCGAAGATCAGTCCCGCCGGACCGGCGCCGATCACCAGTATGTGCATTAGTTGACCCTCCCGATTTTGTACCAGACGTTTTGTTTGCGTTGCATGCGCGCCAGCGCGTCATAGGGCTCCAGCGTGAAATACAGTTTGTCCGCCATGTCCGGCGGGTAATGGCGTGGAAATTTCTCGTGCATATAGCGCGTATAGCGGGCGCGCAGGAAAAACAGCGGACTCGCGGCGCTCAACACGTCGTAATTGGCGCGCGCCATGTCCTGCATCGCGTCGGCCTGCACTTTGCGCTGGCGGGTGAACAACGGCAGCACGCGCGACAAGTCGCGGCCGTGCTCGTCCAGGAGCCTGGCGAGGATGCGCGCGTCCTCCAGCGCCATGTTCATGCCCTGGCCCAGAAACGGCGCGGTGGCGTGCGCCGCGTCGCCCAGCAACACGGCATGCTGCTTGTAATGGAAAGTGCTCGAGCGGACATTGATCAGGTCATTGCTAGGTTTGGCGAGGAATTGCGCCAGCATCTCGTCGCGCGCGGCCTGCGGCAAAGCGGCGAAATAGCGGCGGAAAAACCCCCGCAACGCCACGCGGTCGCGCGTTGCCAGGCTGATCTCTCCCTGATAAGGCAGGCACAGCGAGAAGCTGATGCTGCCGCCTGGAATCGTCGCCGCCCGGCCGGCGAACAGCCCTCGGGAATCCATGCCGAAGAAATAAAGCAGATCCTTGCGAAACCCCAGCGCCTCGGCATCGGGCAGCACCAGGGTTTTGTAGCCGTGACGGAAAAATGTCTGCTGAAACTCGAACCGCGACAGCGCCTGCTGCATCGCTTGGCGCACGGCGGAATGCGCGCCGTCGGCGCCGATGAGCCAGTCGCCGCTCAAGCGCCACAGCGCCCCATCCGGGCCCGCCATCAGCACGGATTTCGCCGCCAAATCGACGTGGAGACACTTCTGCGCGAAGTGGTGAATCACGCCAAGCTTGGCCGCATGAGCGCTCAGCAAGCGCTGAAACGCCGCCCGGTTGAGCGACAGCGGCGCATAATCGGTTTGCGCTCGCAGCTCGCGCAGCCGATATCCGCCGCCTACCGAGAACGCCATGCCGACGATGCGCTCGCCGCATTGCGCCAACGCATCGCGTGCGATACCGGCGGCCAGCACGGCCTGGATGCCCCGCACGGTCATGCTCACGCCAATGGCGCGGGCGCTAAGGGGCTCGATGTCGGCATCCTGATCGCGGCAAGGATCATCCCGCTTTTCCACCACGTGCACCTCATAGCCGCGCCTGGCCAGGTAGATGGCGGCCAAGCCGCCAGCCAGCCCCCCGCCGACGATGATCACTCTCTGCATGTCAGGCCTCTCGTGTCAGCTTGCCATCCGCCAGATCGTTCATCTGGCGGGCATAAAACGCCAAAATCGCCCGTGGCGCGGCGTCGGCCACCCCGTCCGCGCGCTCGAACAGCGCCCGGCAGCGCGCCGCCAGCACGCGGCACCCGGCGGCGTAATCGTCCGGCACGTCCATGGTCACGGGTTCAGGCACCGGCGGGCCGGCCAGACGGCCGGGAACGCCGGACGGCCGCGCAACCAGCGCCAGCGACAACGGCCGCAGCCAGCCGGTCATCACATCGATGGCCGCATTCATCAGCCGTGAGCGGCGCAGACTCCCCAACGGCCGCTGGGCGAAATGCAGCGTCATCATTTGCATCATCAGCGCATAACCCTCCTGGTAAAGCCGCATCAGCGCCCGCGCGCCCGCGTCGGTCACCGGCGTGCAGTCGGCGCGCGGCCGCAGCGACGGGTTTTTCAGCACCGGCCAGCCGGGCTCGAACGGCCGCGGCAATTGATGCAGGCGGGTGCTCATGGCGCGCAGACGGTGAAAATGCGAATGGACGAATTGCGGTGAATCCAAGGCGGCGCCCTCGCCTTGAGCAGTGACGAAGTCGAGGGCGAACAAGGCGCTCGCGCGGTCGGTCACTTCCAGCTGATAGGCCGGATAGGCCTGATTGACCGGCTCGTTCAAAAACAGATGGTGCTCGCCGCCGCGCTTGCCGCCCGCGTCGGAGAACAGATCGGGCAACTCGGTCAGCGCGCGGCGGATCGCGACATAAAACGCCGCCACGGAAGGGCCTGGCGCCGGCAAAAAATCCGGCCACTCCCACCGCACGAAGCGCGCCAGCACCGGCGCAGAAAAAGCTTCGAAGGCGAATTCGGTGTCGAGCCCGAACGCGCGCCGCGCCGCGTCGCCAACCAGCGCGCACCCCGGATGGAATGGCTCGCCCAACGCCATGAGCAGATTGTTGACCACCAGATAATGAATCATCTCCTCATGCGCGATGGCCAAAAGCGTGCCGCGCAAGCCGCCGTCGCGCCGGCGGTCGGCGCCGCCGCAAGCCAGCGCCAACGCCGCTTCGCACCATTGCCCGCTGGCCACTAGCCGCTGGCCTTGCGCATAGGCGGGTATCGAATAGGCGGCGAACGCATACTGCAGCATGATCGACAGCTCCAGATCCACCGCCGTGCGTAGCGCCTGCACGAGCCCGGCGCGGTCGGCGATGCAGGGCGGCGCCGGCGTCACCGCCGGCAGCGCCTGCCCGGCCTCGATCCGCGTCAGATATTTGAGAAACAGCTTGGCCTTGGGCAGCGACAGCTCGCGCGTACTCGGCATGTAGTAGCTCTTGTCGCGGTTTTGCGGATCGCACATCTGCCACATCAAGCGCGCATAGGTTTCGCACTTGCCGCGATCGGCCAGGCTGAATACCTTGTCCGCCATGAAGGGATAGATCAGCTCGTAATAGCCCAACACGTGGCGGTAGAGAAAAGCGAAATCGACATCCTCGTCCGGCACGTCGTCCAAGTGCCAATCGTCCGGCAGCACGCGCAGCGCCACCCAATCGCCCCCCTCGCCAAGCAACAGCCGCACCGCGCCAGACCGCACGCCCGCGACCGTCAGCGCGAGCGCGTCGCCGTCTGGCCGCAGCGAGGCCTCCGCCCGCCCCTCTCCCGTCATCCGCATGGGCAGCGCCGGCGCGGCATGCGCCATGCCGCGCCAATAGCAGCGTATCGCCAGCGTCTGCGGGAAAGATCGATCCCGGCGCCGGTCCGGCGCTTCGAGATAGCGGTGGCCCGCGTCCGTTTGCGCCACCCACTCCTGCTCGTCCCAGCGCGCCAGCTCGCTGACGAGGCGAAGCGCTCCCGCCGGGGCAGCCAGCCGCGCCACGTCCAGCACCCCGTGATGACGCCAATAATCTTGATAGTCGACAGGCGGCACGCGCGCGATCACCTGGCCGGCCTCGTCGCGCAAGATCAACACCCCGAGCGGCAACACGGGGCCGAGCGCCGGCGTCAAGCAGCCAGCCACGGCCGCCGCGCGCGAGGCAAAGGGAATAGCGGTCGGCATATTGAACGACACGCGCGTCTCGCCGACGCGCACGGTCATCGGTCCGAGCGCCGCGTCACGCGGCACGAGCAAACGCCCGGCAGGATAGGTGGCGAGCTCCTGCCGGCGCCAAAGACCGATGACGCCGGCCAGGGTAAAGAACGACGGCATGTCCGGCCCCGTTGGCGGCGCCATGTTGAACAGCGCGTACTGCACGGTCAGCCCTTGCACGGCCTCATCGTCGAACGCGCGCCGCAATGCCGACAGCGCGTCGTAGCGCTCGCAGCCGTCGGCGAATTGGATATCGCTTGCCGCGAGCGAGAACTGAAACAGATGGGCGCGGGCGAACGCGTCGCGCATGAAATGCGGCGGCAGATCGACAATGTGGCCGCCGCGCACCCAACGCGCGGGATGGGGCGCCGGTCCCAGCATGGCCGACAGCAGCCAGGGGGCGTGGGCCGCTGCGCCGGGCGGCGAAATGACCAGCTGACCGGCGTAGATCTGCGCGGTATCAGGCCGCGTCGGGTCGAGATCCACCCAACGGGCGCGGTTGAAGGTGGTGCGCAAATAATCGTTGTAGTGCCCCCACAACGACAGCCCAGCCCCCACCAGCGCGTCGTCTCGATCCGGCGCGCCATCCGCGCGCTGCACCGCGCTCACCGTCACGGCCTCCCAAGAGAAGTGACTATTGCCGCTGGCGTTATGCCCGGCGGCCTCGCTGAACACGCCGTCGGCGGCGGGGCGTCCGTCGAGGTCGAAACGCGGCGCCAGTTCGCGCAAATACTGGTGGAACACCGGCGGCGGCAAGTCGGCCGGTACCGGCTCGCCCGCCATGCGCACCGTGTTGCTGGCCATGTCGATCTGACCGTGCGTGTTGCGATTGGCGGTCGGCACATGGGCGCGGGCGGCGCCGCGGAAGAACAGACGGGGAAAATCCAGCACGCTCATTGCTTGATCACGACGCGACGAGAGGTTTCGGACAACCTGGCCAGCAAGAGGCGGCAGGCCTCGTCGGCGCTTTGCAGGCTGCCCTCCATCCAACCGCCCTGCGCCGTATAGGCATCGGAGCACGCGATAAGCCCGCCATCGGCATGCTGCAATGCCAACGGCGGCCGCGCCCCCATCGGCTGGGTGAATTCGACCCCATGCGACCAATACTGTTGCAAGTAATCGTTCGGGGGCGGAATGGCTGTGGCCGCCAAACCGAGCGCGTCGGCCAAATGCCGCCGCACCGTGGTTTGATAGCATTTTTCACCGTCGGCCAGGCAACTGCGCCAAAACCCGGCGCTGTCGCTGTCGGTGTAAAAAAACAGATAGCGGTCGCCACGGAAGTACACCTTGCGCAGCGGATTGTCGACGACCCGCATCTGGTCGCCGAGTCCGCGCGCAAGCCACCACGGTTCATCGAAGAACAAGAAACCCTTGAACAGCGGCAGGGAACCGAAGCGGGCCGGCCCCCATGCCTGGGGGAAATCGAGATTGAGCAAGTGCAACGCCGATGGCGGCAGCGCCAATAGCACGTGGCGCGCCTCGTAAGTCTGCGCGCGCTCGTGGCCATCGCTCAGATTCAGGCAGTAACCGCGCGGCGTCCTCGTCACCGCCAGCAGGCGATGGCGTAGGCAGAAGGCGATCCCCGCGGCCTGCGCATGCAGCTGCATGGCCCGCATCAACCGCTGCAGCCCCGCTTCGGCGCAAAACCAACGGTTGCCCCCCAACCCCGCCAACGCTTGGGTTTCCGGATGGGAACCGACGATGTCGTGAGCCATGGCGGTCGAAACCGTGGGTTGCAGCAAGGCATCGTAGCCGAGCGCGCGAATCATCGCGAACGCCGTTTCCCGCCCATGACGGCGGCTGAGCTCGGCCAAAAACGGCCCATGCCGCAGCGCCGGCAAATCGCGCCACAACGCGCGTAGCGCGCGTGTCGCCGACGGGTCGCCATGGGCGGCGGCAAACGGATACGGCACGCAGGTTTGCCCGTAGCGCCGCATCAGCCGTTGCACGCCGGGATGGCGTGGCGGGCAGAACCGTTCCGCACCCATATCGACCACCGGCCCGCTGGCCGCCACGCGAGAACGGATGCGCCCCCCCACCTCGTCGAAGAGATCGAACACCCGAATCGACAAGCCTCGGCACGCCGGCGCCTCGGCCAGCTGCGTGGCGCAATAGAGCCCGCCAATGCCGGCGCCGACAATACAGATATCCGCGAAATGCTTCATGACACCATCGCCACACGCAATTCAAAAGTCATAAATTTAAATTGTTGCCATGCAAAAAGAATGACGTAACTTAATGGCGCAAGGAAAATGGATCAATCGTCCAACCGGGCGGTTTGGTCAAAACTGACCCAAGGAATGGGGGCAGACGAAAAGAAGCGGCGGGACATTATGCGTTTGTGTTTATTATTTTGACCGCAGTGGGTACAGTGGAACACTCATGATGACCGCTGCGAGAGGGTGTGACGCTGGAACGCTGGACCATTCGACTCAGACGCGCCGTTGACTGGCGCTTAGCCCTCACGGGCGCGTTGGCCTGGGCGCTGATGCTGCCGGCGGTTGCCGCGCCTTGGCTTGACAGCCATCGCGACTGGCGAGTGGGCGTGGTGCTGCAGGCGCCCTATGTCGAACAAAGTACGCGCGGCCCTTGGCTGGAAGGCGCCGACATCGCCTTCATGAATCTGCTGGCGAACCAAACCGGCGCGCGCCTCTCTTGGCGGGTCTATCCTACCCTCGCCGCGCTCGACGCCGCGGCTGACCGCGGCGAGGTCGACGTGGCGCCAGGCATGCGGCAAACGCCGTCCAGCCTGCATCACTGGCTGTTCTCGCTGCCCTATCTGCGCATTCCGAGCAAGCTCGTGGGTTTTCGCGCCGAAAGCGCCGACGTGGTGGAGCTGGACCGGCTGTCCTTGTCCGAGCGGCTGGCCATCGACCGCGGCAGCGATGCCTGGAGCTTCGTCGAACGCAACTACCCCGAACTGACCCGCCTGCCGCAAGCCTCCGACCGCCAAGCACTGCTGGCAGTCATCCAACAGCAGGCGGAATACGCCATCGTCGACGAGGCGCGGCTGGCCACGCTACTGAAAGAACCGGCCTTCGTCAGCCTGGCGGTGGTCGGCGACATCGGCTACACCCATCTGCTGCGTGTCGCCGTGCGCAAGGACTGGCCGGCCTTGCCGCCGCTTATCGACCAGGCGATCTCGCAACTGCCGCCGGAACCGATGGCGCGGCTGCAGGCCGATTGGCTGCGCCCCAACTACCCGCGCCTGATCGATTCGGTGGCGTTTTGGCAGCGACTCTTTCTCGCGCTGGCGCTGGCGTTTTGCGCGCTCGTGGCGCTGTGGCTCATTTCCCGGCGGGACAACCGGCGCGCCGCGGCGCGGCTGTTGGCCGCCTGGCAAGAGCTGGAGAGCCGCAGCGCCGCCGAATCGGACCTGCGGCTCGCACAGTTTTCCATCGACAACAGCACCGTCGGAATTCTATGGGTCAGCTGGGATAGCCGTATCCGCTATGCCAACCGCACGGCCGCTGGCCTGCTCGGCGATGAGGGCGACGACCTGCTCGCGCGCCGCCTGGCCGAACTCGAACCGCTGCTCGACAACCACACTTGGCTGGATGCCTGGAACCGGCTGCGCACCCGGCAGGAAATCCAGAGCTTCGAAACCCAATGCCGCCGCACCGACGGCCAGTCGCTGACGGTATCGGTATCGCTGAGCTTCCTGCAATTCGGCGCCACCGAATATCTGGTGGTCTACCTCAACGACATCACCGAACGCCACCGGGCGCGCGCCGCGCTGGCGGAAAGCGAAGCGCGCTATAAGAGCATGGCGTCCAACGTGCCCGGCATGGTGTTCCGGCTGCAGATGCCGCGAGACGGCGCGTCCGCGCGGCTGAGCTTCGTCAGCGACGCCAGCCAGCCGATGCTGGGTTACGAGCCCGATGTGGTGCGCTCCTGGCCGCAAGGCTGGCGCCAGGCGGTGTTCGGCGACGACCTGCCGGGCTATCTCGCCGCCAGGGAGCAAGCTGTCGCCGAAGCGCGCGATTGGGCTTGGCAAGGCAGGCTAAGCCACCGCGACGGCCATCCGGTCTGGGTCGATCTGCGCGCCAGCGTGCGCGCCGACGACGATGGCGGCCTCGCCTGGGACGGCATCGTCTGGGATATCAGCCAGAGCAAACAGCATGAACTGCAACTGGCCGAGTCGCGCAGCCAGCTGCGCAGCCTGGCGGCCCACTTGGAATCGGTGCGCGAGGAAGAAAAGACCCGCATCGCCCGCGAAGTGCACGACGAGCTCGGACAGATTCTCACCGTGCTGCGGCTGGAAACCTCGATGTGCGAATTAGGCTTTGCCCACCTGGACGACAAATTGGCCGAGCGCTTGGGCAATATGAAAAAACAGATCGAAAACACCTTCCAGATCGTGCGCGACGTCGCCAGCGCCCTGCGCCCGCCGGTGCTCGACGCCGGGCTCGGCTCGGCCATCGAGTGGCAGGCGCGCCGCTTCGAGCAACGCAGCGGCATCCCCTGCCTGGTGTCGGTGCCGGAAACGCCGTTGCATCTCGCCGACGCCCAGGCCACTGGCCTGTTCCGCATTCTGCAGGAAGCGCTGACCAATGTGCTGCGCCACGCCGAGGCCAGCACCGTCAGCATCGGGCTGTCCGCGCGCGACCAACAGATCAGCCTGAGCATCGCCGACGACGGCAAGGGCTTTCAACCCGGCAGCCAGCCGGCGGGGCGGCGCTCTTTCGGCCTGGTCGGCATGCGCGAGCGCGTGCTGCTGATGGGCGGCGAATTGGAAATCGACAGCAATCCCGGCCACGGCACCACGCTGGTGGTGCGATTGAGAGAGGAACAACCATGATCCGGGTCGTGATCGCCGAAGACCACGCCATCGTGCGCGAGGGCATCAAACAACTGGTGTCGATGGCGCCAGATCTGCAAGTGGTGGGCGAAGCCACCCACATCGCCGCGCTGATGACGCAATTGCGCACCACGCCCTGCGATGTGCTGCTGCTGGATATTTCCATGCCCGGCACCAACGGCCTGGAGGCCATCGCCCGCCTGCGCGCGCTGGAGCCCGCGCCGGCGATTCTGATGCTGTCGATGCACGATGAAGTGCAGATCGTGGCGCGCGCGCTCAAGGCCGGCGCCGCCGGCTACGCCACCAAGGACAGCGACCCGGCGCTGTTGTTGGCGGCCATCCGTAAAGTCGCCGCCGGCGGCCGCTATCTCGAACCGTCATTGGCCGACCGCATGGTGTTCGAAGGCGGGCTCGCCGACGAGCGCCCGCCGCACACGCTTTTGTCGGAGCGCGAGTATCAGGTGTTCGAACGGCTGGTGCGCGGCGCCAACGTCAACGACATCGCCCAACAGCTGGCGATCAGCGCCAAGACGGTCAGCACGCACAAGGTGCGGCTGATGCAGAAGCTGCAGGCGCATTCGGTGGCCGACATGGTGCGCTACGCCATCGAACACCGGCTGGTATAGGGCCTATTTTCAGATTTTCCTGACGGTCACGCGAGCTTGTCTAAGCCGCGTTGGCTGGATAAGGTGGGGGCTTGCGGCATCCGCCGCAGAGGCGCGGGCCCGGAGGACGGCAATCCCCCGAACCCGCTAACCACAACAACTCATCACACCTTAACCAAAGGAGAGTTGATATGGCTACTTGCCATCGTACTGCAACCCCGTCCATCCGTTCAAACCACGACCTCCAGCAACTGCCGCTGTTCTCGCTGATCTCGAAGCTCTGCCCGCCACGCAACGGCCATACCGACCCCGACGTTTTCCGTTTGGTGATCGACAGCCGTCTGCCGTGGTCGTCGCTGCGCGTCGATGCGGAGCGCTCGTGGCTTTACTTGCCAGAGGCCGTGCGTACCCGGCGGGTGGCGGGGTGCGTGATCTTAACCGCCGAGTAAGGCGCTAACCGAGGCGGGGAGCGTAGGCTCCCCGAACTTGGCTATATGCCGACGAGTAGCGCGCGCTCTATCGTTGCGTGCGTTCGCGCAGCAACGCACGGAAACAGCCCCGTGCCCAAACCTGTCCTTTCGGACAGCCAACCAACCTTGCCGCAACTATCACGATTTGTTACTGTCTCATGCTGCATTTTAAATCATCTTGCCGTTCTCTCCCTGCATGGACTTTGCCGATCTACTCGCCGCTTTCGCCTCCGCCTTTCAACAAGCTAACCGCCTGATCACCCTCGACCTTGGCGACAGCCACCAATGGGACGGACGGCTGCTGCCGCAAACCGTCGACGGCAGCGAAGCCGTCTCGGCCTGCTACCGCTACACCGTCGACTGCCTGTCGCCCGACGCCTCGCTCGACCTGGCGCCGCTGTTGGGCCAAAGCGCCCGCCTGGCGATCCGCGATCAGAACGGCCAAGACGTGGTGCGCGCCGGCGTCATCACCCAGGCGCAACGCCTGGGCGCCGACGGCGGCTTCAGCCGCTACCGGCTGACCATCGAGCCGCCGCTGGCGCTGTTGACCCACCGCGTCACCAGCCGGGTGTTTCAAGACCTGTCGGTGCCCGATATCGTCAAGCAGGTGCTGGCCGAGCATCAGCGCGACAACCCGGTGTTCGCCCGCTTGCAGACGCTGACGTTCAACTTGAGCGGTCAGCATGGGATTCGCAGCTATACCGTGCAGTACCGCGAAAGCGATCTGACCTTCCTCACCCGGCTGATGCATGAGGAAGGGTTGGCCTGGCGCTTCGAACATCACGACACCTCGCCGCCGCAAGTGCAGCTGACGGTGTTCGACGACCCGTACAGCCTGCCGCAGGCGAGCCAACAGCGGGTGCGTTTTCACCGTGCCGACGCGACCGAAACCGAGGACGGCATGACCGATTGGGCCCAGGCCCAGCAAATCATGCCGGGCAAAGTCAGCATGACCAGCTTCGACTACAAGCCGGTCAGCGCTTTGCAAGCCAACGAGCCGAGCAGTCTCGATCCCGGCCCATCGGCAAGGGCGGCGCAAAGCACGCTGGAGTACTACGAGCCGCAAACGCTGTATTACGCCGGCGACAGCGATCAATTAGCCCATTACGCGCGCTTGCGCCAGCAAGCGCTGGATGCGCAGGCGCAAACCTATCGCGGCAGCGGTTCGATGCGTGGCCTACAAGCCGGTCAGTGGTTTCAATTGGATGATCACCCGTTGCATGACAACGAACGC
>NZ_JAFAND010000064.1 GCF_019232825.1 Paludibacterium sp.
ATATGTGGCGTAGAAGCCGCCGAGCGATGTGCCGACTAAAATGATGTTGTCATCATTCTTATTGATCTCGGCGATGAGGTCTTCGAGAGCCGCAATGGCTTGCATGGGCGCATACGGAAGATCGAGGGTCGAAACGTGATCTTTTCCGAACCTGTCAACCAGCATCAGGTATTTGTCGCTGCCAGTTCCTGTACTGTTGAAGCCGTGGACATATATGATATGCATGACGAACTCCGTTTTCGTTTTGATTCGATTGTATCTACCGAGTCGCCTGAGTCTCACCCTCCGGCATTCGCACGGGCCGCGCTTGCCCATGAACCGCCCCCACAGACTTGAGGGCATATGGGTGGCTGGCGCCCAATGTCGATTGCTGGAAAGTTCACGCATAAAAACAAATCATCCAACGCATTTTAAATGCACGAGCCCATGATGATCCCGTCCTTCGTCGACGCCTGCTCCAATTGGCGATAGTGCGCGGGCGCCCAGCGCAGGAAGCGGATCCGTTGGGCCGCGCTGTAAGAGCAAAGGTAGGCCACCGGCGTCAGGCACATCAGCACCGACGCAACCACAGCGCGACTGCGCTCGATCTTCCTGCGATTGGCCTACAGCGTGGCGGCGAGGGCGCTGAGGAACAGGGGCGCCATTACCGGAATCGCGGACAGAAACGTCCCAAAATCCCGGCTTGAACCGAAATAGGCGCCGGCTAGCAGGAACAGCGTCGCGAAGATCACCGCCGGCCCCCTGCAGAGCCACGTCAACCGCTGCAGCATGAAGCCCCTCCCGAGCCGGGTCGCCCTCCCGCGGCAGGAAAAGCATGTCCGAAACAGGGGCTGCGCTCAATGTCCGAAAGCCACCCCCTCAGCGGACATCGGCGCGTCCGCTTGCGGGATAGTTCCGGAACGAGCGGCTTCTTCCTCGACAAGAAGAACCAGCTGACCGCCGACGAGGTGATGAACCGCGGCGCGGTCGACCACGCGCCGGTCTATCCGCGCGAGGTGACGCGCCGGGCGCTGGAGCTGGCGGCCTCGGCGGTGATCCTGGTGCACAACCACCCCTCGGGCGATCCCCGCCTCAGCCGGGCCGACATCGACATGACGCAGGTCGAGGCAGGCCGCGACGGCGTGGCCAGCTTCAAGGGGCTGGGATTGTTCTGAGCGCTTTCGACGGAATTGTCCGGGATAGGGCGCGACAGTGATGCTATCGTCATTAGTCGAACGAGGGCTGGCCATGACTCGCGCATCAAATCGCGCCGGACTCAGCTTTGTGGATCGGATCGGCCAGTTGATCGGCTGGGTCGGAATCGTCTCGACGATCGGGATCATCCTTTGTTGCGCGGGTATGGCCGTATGGAGTTATCTCCATCACGACCCGCTGATCCGCACGCTCGTCCTGACAATGTGCGCGGTGATGGGCACCCTAGGGTTTCTCATCGTCGCCATCGCTCCCAAAGGCTTGCGAAGGCTCGATGGAAGCCGCTGAGATCGTCGCCGAGCTCCGCCTGGTGGTCGCATCCGATCCACACATTTCCCCCTTTTTATCCGTCATTCCCGGGCGGAAGCGTGCGCAAGCACGCTGGAGAACCGGGAAGCCAGCCGCTCTGACCTGGACGCATCTATTTGAAAACCCAGCGTAAAGCGTAGTGCGGCTGGGTTCCCGGGTCTGCGGTCGCTTGGCTCCCTCCGCCCGGGAATGATGGATTTTATTGTGTGCTGTGGGGCGGGTCGCGTTTTCACACAGGCTCGACCCTAAGCGGCCCTTGCCTCAGTATGCCGGAATTGGGTTCCGGCGAACCCGGCAGGATTTCAACCGATAAGGGTCGCCCTTCACCTCAAGCTTTCCGGCCTTCGAAAGTGGCGATATACGCGACGCGAGCAGTCGGTCGCCCGTCTGAAATATGCGCTCGAAAAGCTGCTCTCCGAGGCACATGCCGAGAACGTAAGCGGCTGGCCTCCACTTTTCCTCGGCGCAAGCGAGCAACTGCTCATCAAAATAATCGATTTTGGCCGACACAATTCTTAAGGCTTTCGTCAAAACCCGGAGAGGTGCGTTTTCCTTTCGCAAAGTGGCCCATACCGACCTTAGATCATCCTGCTCCGCTCGACTCAATGGGCGCGCTGCGTCCCAAAGTCGATGCTGATGAATCGCTTCAGCTTTGATGAGTGGCAGCGGCCATTGGGATAGCTCGGCCCCGCCATCCTCGGGAGCATTTAGGTCGACAA
>NZ_JAFAND010000128.1 GCF_019232825.1 Paludibacterium sp.
CAGAAATCCGATGATCTGTTCTTCGGTGAATCGCTTCTTCATATCCAATCTCCGTGTCATGGTGGATTGGACTCTAAAGTCACGTGCTACTCAATACCGGGGGGACGTCGGGGCTTTTTGTTAGTGAGGCGGTTATTGGTGGCGGCCTGAGTGGGAGGAATGGATCCTGGCACAACAATATAGTAAGCATCCGGCCAACACCGTCTGGATATCTTTCGTGAGTCGATAAAAATAGATGTCCATCTACACCATGAGATGGACACTTAAGATCGTGAACGACATCACTGCTATCGACTTGTCTTCGCCTTCACGGCGACGGCGCTATCCGCTGGCATTCAAACTGCAGATTGTGGAGGCCAGCTTCGCGCCCGGCGCCTCCATCGCCCGGGTCGCGCGCGAGAACGGCCTCAACGCCAATCAGCTCTTCAACTGGCGCCACCTGTATCGGCAAGGCAAGCTTGGGCCGGCCCCATCCCAAGCGCTACTGCCGGTTCGCGTGTTACCGGAACCAGCGACGACAGAACCCGATGCCGCACAACTGGAGCTCATTCTGCCCAAGGGCAGGCTGCGGATTTGTGGCCGGCCAGACCCGAACACCTTGCGCCTGGTCATCGAGGCGTTGAGCGCATGCTGAGTCTGCCTGCCGGCACCCAGGTCTGGCTGGTTGCCGGTCACACCGACATGCGACGTGGTTTCGACGGCTTGGCCGCCATCGTGCAAAGCACCCTGCAACAGAACCCATTCTCCGGTCATGTCTTTGTGTTTCGCGGGCGACGCGGCGACCGCCTCAAAGTCCTGTGGTGGTCGGGGGACGGACTGTGCTTGTTCGCCAAACGCCTGGAACATGGCCGCTTCGTCTGGCCAGCAGCCGAGAACGGTGCCATTCACCTGACTGCCGCGCAGTTGGCCATGCTGTTGGAAGGCATCGATTGGCGCCGCCCGCAGCGCACCTGGGCGCCAACGACTGTCTAAGCGGACAGTGCCCATTGCGGCTGGCTTGCGGCAGCATGCTTGGCATGCTGACTACTGCAACGCTCCCCAACGATATCGATGCGCTCAAGGCGCTGATCCATCAACTCCAGTCCGATGTGTCCTCGCGTTCGCACGAAATCGAGCGCCTCAAACTGCTGATCGCCAAGCTGCGTCGTATGCTATTCGGTCGCCGCTCCGAGAAGCTCGAACGGCAGATCGACCAATTGCAACTGGAGCTGGAGGAGCTGCAAGTCGCCGAGGCGGAAGCGGTCGCACCGACACCGCCCACCCCCAAATCCACCACCCAACGTCACGCTCGTCGCCCTTTGCCGGATCATCTGCCGCGCGACACGCATACCCATCTACCCGACGATACCCACTGTCCTCAGTGTGGCGGTGACTGGCGCCAGATCGGCGAAGACGTGTCGGAAGTACTGGAATACGTGCCGGCCAGCTTCCGCGTCATTCGCCATGTTCGCCCTAAGATGGCCTGCTGCGGCTGCGACGGTATGGCACAGGCGCCCGCCGTGTCGCGTCCGATTGCGCGCAGCTACGCCGGCGCGGGCCTGTTGGCGCATGTATTGGTCAGCAAGTTCGCCGACCATCTGCCGTTGTACCGGCAAAGCCAGATTTACGAGCGCGAAGGCGTCGAACTGGACGACAGCACCCTGGCGGACTGGGTCGGCCATTGCCGTTGGTTGCTGAATCCGTTGGTGGACGCGCTGCGTCGACATGTCATGGACAGCGACAAAGTGCACGCTGACGATACGCCGGTGCCGGTGTTGGCGCCGGGCAAGGGGCGAACCAAGACCGGCCGTCTGTGGGTGTATGTGCGCGACGGTCGTCCATCCGGCGATGCCACGCCGCCCGCGGCCTGGTTTGCCTACACCCCGGATCGCCAAGGCGAACACCCGCGCACGCATCTGCAATCGTTCCACGGCCACCTGCAAGCGGACGGCTACGCCGGCTTTGGCAAGCTGTACGAAGGTGGCGAGGTAGTGGAAGTGGCGTGTTGGGCGCACGCGCGGCGTAAGTTCCAGGAACTGCATGAACACCGCCCGACGGCACTAACAACCGAAGTCTTGGCACGCATCGCGCAACTGTATGCGGTGGAGGCTCAGATTCGAGGCAGTCCACCCGCACAACGCCGAACCGTTCGCCAACAACAAAGCCGGCCCATCCTGGACGAGCTTCATGCCTGGATGCAACGGCAACTGGAAACGCTGTCGCGCAAATCGGAAACGACGGCCGCGATCCTATATGCATTGAATCGCTGGCAGGCGCTGGTGCGCTATGCGGACGATGGTCGTTTGGAAATCGACAACAATGCGGCCGAACGTGCACTGCGTGGTGTCGCCTTGGGGCGAAAGAACTACCTATTTGCCGGTTCGGACGCCGGTGGTGAGCGTGCTGCGGCGATGTACAGCTTGATCGAAACCGCGAAATTGAACGGTCTCAATCCCGAGGCGTATCTACGCCAAGTCCTCCATGCGATTGCCGATCATCCCATCAACCGGGTCAGCGAACTGCTGCCCTGGAACCTCGCGCCGAAAACACCTGGCGCAGCCTGAGCGTATCCCCTGCTTCAAATGACAACACCCGGCAAGACGGTCTTGGCCGGGTGCTTACGTGCTAGTGGTGTTGGCTGGCGCTTGTCTTACTGATCGTAGTAACCGTAAGCATGCCAAGGAATTGCGTGAGCAAGCCAATGTAGGGCAGCGCGCGGCAAGCCGCCAAGCATGGATAGATGCATTACGGGATAGCCTGGCTGAGTACATCGGGTGTCTGAAGCGACTGTGGGACTTGCATCAACTGAAGCTAGGTAGGGAGCCCGCACTCCGTCAACATGCAGACAGTAGTTACGTGTTGCAAGAGACGCAGCAACATGCGTTGACTCAAAACCAATTAGTGGCGGAGGCTGAACGGGTTCGCGCCAAGATCAAGCTTTTGCTGAATCCCGCAGAGCCGCATTATGACGAACTGGAACGACTACTGGATCACGGTCTTGACTATGCCCGTGATGGCGACATCAACGTGCTTCCC
>NZ_JAFAND010000132.1 GCF_019232825.1 Paludibacterium sp.
CCGTGCGGACAAGCGCTCGCCCAGCCAGAAGCGGCCTAGCAACACCAGCCAAAAGGGCTGCGTGTGATACACCACGGTGGCGAGCCCCATGCCGCAAAAGCGGTAGGCGGAAAACAACAATAGCCAATTCCCCACCAGCGCCACGCCTCCCGCGGCGCACCAGAGCAGGCTGATGCGCGTAAAACCCCAGGACCGACTACCTAGACGCCAAGCCGAATAAAGCCCCAACCCCAATGTGCCGATCACGCAGCGCGCGAACACCACGTTCCACACCCCTTGCCCGGACTGCAGCACAAACCAGCCCAGCGTGCCCGACAACAGCATGGCCAGCGCCATTTGCACTGCGCCGCGCCGAATTTCGTGTTCTTGCATGTGTCCACTCCCATTGATCGACATGCAAACAGACTAATGGGCCGGCAGCGTGATATACATGCACAAAGAAAGGCTGATTTTGCCTTATGGCTTCATTTTTTATAAAAAAATAAAATAACGCCTTCATAGGAGAAATCGCATGAAAGATTGGGTCGACGTGCAGCTGACACAGCGTTTGCAAGCCGACGCGCGCCAGAGCGTCGCCGAATTGGCGCGGCATCTGAAAATGTCCGGGCCGAGCGTGTCGGAACGGTTGAAAAGACTGGAGGAACAAGGCGCGATCACCGGCTATGCGCCGGTGATCGACTATCGGCAATGGGGTTACAGCCTGCAGGCACTGGTGCGTTTGCGCCCGCTGCCGGGGCAGCTGAAAGCGCTGGAAGCGCGCATCGTCGCCACGCCGCAAATCGTCGAGTGCGACAAGGTGACCGGCGACGACTGTTTCATCGCCCGTTTGCTGCTCAGCGATATTGCCGAGCTGGACGAACAGCTCGACGGCTTCAACGAGCTGGCCACCACCTCGACCAGCATCGTCAAAGCCAACACCGTGCTCAAACGCCTGCCGCCGCTACGGGCGGAGCACTAGGGCCTGTCTGCAAACTATTTGCGGCTGCGGCCGGCATCAGCGGGATGCAGCGCTAGAAGCGCGTCCCGCCGCAGTGTCATTCACTGCAAGGGGCAAGCGACAACGCGATGCGCCGGCGGATACCGGCCCCGAAGGGCTGGCCTGGTAAACGGCCATCTGCGTCGTTGGGTGGCTTGGCCTTAGAATGACTAAGGCCGGCGCCTCCCGCCTAGCATCTGGCCATTTACCAGGCCAGCGCAGTTCACAAATAGTTTGCAGACAGGCCCTAGTCTAGCTGGGTTTGCGAGCGCAACTTGTAACGCGTGCCGGGGTGAACCAGCCGGGCGAAGCTGACTAGGTTGCGATGCGACCAGGTGCGCCGGAAAACCAGCAGGCAAGGCTCGGTTGCCGGAATTTCCAGCATGGCCTGCTCCTCGCGCAGCGGCATGACGGCTTCGACGGTATGTTCGATATCGGTCAACGGGGCATGCTGCATCAGATAATGGTTGGGTGTGAGCTGGGTAAAATCCTGCCCTAGATAGTCGGGTACCCACGCTGGATTGACGAAACGATCTTCCAGTTGCACCGGTACGCCGTCTTCGCGATGCACCAGCAGCGAATGGTAGATCGTGGCACCAACGTGCACGCCCAACTGCAAGGCGACGTCCTCGGTCGCCGGTTCGGCGCGCAAGGTGTACAGGGTGATGCTATGGGTATGGCTGCGCGAAGCGATCTCTTGGGCGATGTTGTTGACGTCCAGCAGCGGTGCTTCGGCCTTGCGTTCCGCCACATAGGTGCCGTCTCCGGCGAAACGCAACAGAATGCCCGCTTCGGCCAGATCGCGGATGGCTTTATTGACGGTCATGCGCGATACGCCGAAGTGTTCGGCCAGTTCGATTTCCGGCGGAATCTTGCAGCCAGGCTGAAACGTGTGCTTGGCGATACCGTCGAGAATGTAGTCTTTGATGCGCTGATAGCGCGGCTGACGCGCTTCGCGGTCAGCCAGTGGTAATGACTCTTCCATTGGAGCATCTTAGCGATTTGCCCCTGGGGTCAACACGGCAGACAAGCAGAGGTTTGTGCTAGATCAATTAATGGTCTATACAAAGCAAATTGATATGCAAATCAAATATTTGTGCGCCGTGGCGGGGAAAAAACATGATCACTTTGCAGCAATGGCTCGATGCTTATGGTGAAAGCCATCGCAATCCCAAGAATGTTGCGATTCACAAGATTTGCATCCCTTTGATTTTATTCTCGATCCTCGGCTTTCTATCGGCTTTGCCTCTGCCGCTCAACGCAGCCTGGCTGCTGGTTGCCGCGGGCGTGTTGTTCTACGCCCGGCTATCGCTGCGCATGGCATTGGCGATGTTGGCGCTCTGTCTGGTGATGCTGAGCGTGCTCTATGGCTTGCGCCACGCAGGACTGGATCTGCTGTCGCTGAGCGCCGTGCTGTTCGTGCTGGCCTGGATCGGTCAGTTCGCAGGTCACCGCATCGAGGGGCGCAAGCCATCGTTTTTCGAGGACTTGCGGTTTTTGATGATTGGGCCGGCTTGGACGCTGGCCAGTTTGACACAGCATTGCCGTATACGCTGGTAATCTGGGTTATAAATGCTTCTTATGGCGGTTGTTGCGGCAATGTTTCACCTCACTTACACCGGTTGACCTTGGTCAACCGCGCCTCAGGTTGCCGCGCCGCGTCGCGCGCCGCCCGATTAGCATAGCTCCGCACCCCGTTTCGGGTTTTGGAGACGAATAATATGCAAGCCAAACTTTCCCTTTCCGTTCTCGGCGCCGCACTGTTGGCGGCATTCGCCACGGATTACGCCATTGCCTGCTCCAGCGTCGTGGTTGGCAAGAATGCCTCCGCCGACGGCGCGGTCATCATTTCGCGCAACGAAGACTACACCATCAACAACTGGAACAAAAAACTGGTCATTCATCCGCGGCGCGACACCGACAAGGGCGAGATGATCAGCTTCAAGAACGGTCTGAAAGTGACGGCGCCGCAAACCATGCTGCGTTACACCGGGCTGATGGACTGGAACGGCGACACGACCGCCGCCGACGGACCCTATGAGGAACGCGGCGTCAACGAATTCAACGTCGCCGTTTCGGCCACCAACAGCATGGACATCAACGATGCCGCCAAGAAGGCCGACCCGCTGGTCGACAGTGGCGTGATCGAAGCCGATATCCCGTCCTTCGTACTGCCGATGGCCAAAAGTGCGCGCGAGGCGGTTGAACTATTGGGCAAGACGGTGACCGAGCAGGGCGCCGGCGAAGGCAACGGCATCCTGTTGGCCGATACCAAGGAAGCTTGGTATATGGAAATCGGTTCAGGCCATCATTGGATCGCCGTGCGCGTGCCCCAGGATAAGTATCTGTTCGTTGCCAACGGCATGCGCATCCACGACGTCAATCTCGCCGATCACGAAAACGTGCTGTCGAGTCCCGGCTTGGCCGATTTCGTCGCCAAGAACAAACTGCTGGATCACGTCGATAGCAAGCGCTTCAATTTCGCCAAGGCCTTCGGTTCCGTCGGCGACCGCTACAACGTCGACCGCGAATGGCTAGGCCAGCATATGCTGACGCCGTCGCTGGCGCAGAAGGTGCGCGAGCAGCAATATCCGCTGTTCCTGACGCCGGACCGCAAGGTTTCCGTCGCGGATATCGGCAGGGTGCTGCGCGCCAACTTCCAGGGTACCGAACTCGCGCAGGTCAAAGACGCCGACCGTCCGATGGGGGTGGACCGCACGATCGAGACGCACGTGTTCGAACTGCGCGCCGATATGCCGAAAGAACTGCAAGTATTGACTTGGCAGGCATTCGGCAGTCCGGGCGCCGCGGTGTTCATGCCGATGTACGAAAACGCGATGAAGGATGTGCCGAGCGCGTTGCGCGCGGGTACCGACGTGTATGAAGGTCAGTCGGCATACTGGGCTTTCCGCGCCGATGCGACGCTCGCGCAGACCAACCCCGGTAAATACGGCCCTGTGCTGGCCGGCTGGCAAAACCACCTTGAAGGCGCGTTCCTGCAGCATCAGTCGATGGTCGACCATCAGTTGAAGAAGCTGTATGCGCAAAACCCGCAGGCTGCGCTTGCCGAGGCGAACCAGTGGAGCAACGGCAACGTGTTGACCGCGGTGCAGTCGGCGCACGACGTGTTTCAGTCGCTGATGACCGACATGACCAAGTCGACCGAGAAGAAATACACCCCGGCCGAACTGGAGAAGATCAAAGCGCTGTAACGCGTGTCGAACGCGTCAACCGGCCGGCGCACCGCGCCGGTTTTTGTTGCCTAAAACAATCATCTGCGCTGTAGATCTTTTGCCATATGGCCCAGCCTGTCGATGGCCGTTTCCAGCTGCGGCGTCCACGGCATGCCAGCCGATAGCCGCAAGTGCTGGCTGAAACGCGGCTCGGCGGAGAATACCAAGCCCGGCGCGAAGCTGATCGAGGCGGCCAGCGCCTGCTGCAATAGCTGCAGGGTGTCGACCGGTTCTGGGCATTCGACCCACAGCAGCATGCCGCCTTGCGGCGCGATCACGCGCGTGCCGAGCGGGAAGGCCGCCAACACGGCGGCCTGCAGACGATGCGCTTGAGTCTTGAGCGCTTTGCGCAACTGCACCACCTGGCGCGCATACATGCCGTCGTTCAGACATTCCGCCATGGTTGCCTGTAGCAACGAAGAAGTGACGTAGCTGTTGCTGATTTTAAGTCGTTCCATCCGCCGGTGATGGCTACCACCGGAGAACCAGCCCAAGCGCAGCGCCGGCGCAAACGATTTGGTGAACGAGGCGCAGTAGATGACGTTGCCGTCGCGGTCCCATGCCTTGAGCGGCTTGGGGCGTTCGGCGCCGAAATAGAGATCCCCGAACACATCGTCCTCGATGATGGGTATGGCGTGACGCCGCATCATCTCCACCAGCCTACGCTTGTTGTCGTCCGGCATCAGCGCGCCGGTCGGGTTTTGGAAGTTGGCGACCACCACCAGACAACGTACCGGCGGTCCCTGGCGCAAGGCGAACGCCAATGCCTCCAACGACAGGCCCTCGTTCGGCGTGCAGGGAATCTCCAGCACGCGCAGCCCCAGGCTTTCAATGGTTTGCAGCAAGCCGAAATAAACCGGCGTTTCCACCGCCACCACGTCGCCCGGCCGGGTCAAGCTGCGCAACGCCAATTGAATCGCCTCGGTACAACCGTTGGTCACCGTCAGCTCATCCGCTGCAAGGCTCATCTGACAGCCGTCGGCGAGCTGGCGTAGGCCGCGAAACAACGCGTGCCGCTCCAGATTGGGCAAGTGCGCGCCCACCAGCGCCGGCTGGCGCAGAAGCTTCTGGCGCAGGCGGCGCGCCAGTTCTTCCGATGGATACAGGCTGTCGTCGCACTCTGCCATGTGCAATTGTGTGGCGATGTTCGAACCCGACAGCGACAGCAGGTTGGCGACATGGTCGTCGACGTGCACCCAGGTGCCCGGCGGCGGCGCAGGCGGCTCGGCCGCTCGAGGCCGTTCCTCCGGCTGCACGGCATAGAAGCCGCTACGCTCGCGCGCCTCGACCCGCTGCTGCTGTTCCAGCCAGCGGTAGGCTTGCAGCGCCGTCAGATTGTTGACGGCGAAAGCAGCGGCCAGTTGCCGCACCGACGGCAGCCGGCCTCCCGGGGGATAGTCGCCGCGGGCGATCGCGGCTAGCAGCTGTTCGGCAATATCACGGTAACGGGGAAGAGCCATAATGTTCCTGTTATATACAACAGATTGTTTTAGCCTAATCTGTCATGGCTTCCTTGCCAAGGCTGTATCAGGCCGATGGTGGCGGGGCGCGCTAAGGTGGAGGCGTTCTATCAACCGGGAGGCTACTGATGAAGCCGTTTACCCAATTGTGGGCCGATTGTTCGCTGTCCGCCGTGCTGGCGGGCGCCATCGCCGTGGTGGTGTCGCTGGCCGGCCCGTCGGTACTGGTGTTTCAGGCTGCGCATGCCGCCGGCTTCAGCCCCGCGCTGATCTCCTCCTGGCTCGGCGCGATCGCTTTCGGCAGCGGCCTGATCGGGCTCACGCTGAGCTTGCGCTATCGCGCGCCGGTGGTCGCCGCCTGGTCGACGCCGGGCGCCGCGCTGCTGGTTTCCATGTTGCCGGGCCACACGCCGGGCCAAGCGGTGGCCGCCTATCTGACCGCCGCGCTGATCGTCGGCGTCATCGGCATCAGCGGGGTGTTCGACCTGCTGATGCGCCGCTTGCCAGCCAGTATCTCCGCCGCGATGCTCGCCGGCATCCTGTTCCGCTTCGGCGCGGAATTGTTTACCTCCATCAACGCCGATCCGCTGCTGGTGCTGGCGATGCTGGCGGCCTATCTGGCCATGCGGCGAATCAAGCCGCGCTACGCCGTGCTGGCGGCGCTGCTGCTTGGCTTGGCGCTGCTGGCCGGCCAAGGGCGCTTGCATTGGCCATCGTCACCGTTGGCATGGACCACGCCTGTGTGGGTGGCGCCGGTGTGGTCGTGGGGGACCGCGCTGAACTTGGGCGTGCCGCTGGCGCTGGTGGCGCTGACCGGACAGTATCTGCCCGGCATGGCGGTGTTGAACGCGTCGGGCTATACCTTGCCGGCCAGGCCGGTGGTGGCGGGCAACGCGCTGGTCTCGCTCCTTTTGGCGCCGTTCGGCGGGCACGGCGTCAATCCGGCGGCGATTACCGCCGCTATCTGCACCGGTCCGGAAGCGCATCCTGATCCGACGCGGCGTTATATCGCCGGAGTGGCCTGCGGGCTGCTCTATATGTTGGTGGGCCTCGCCAGCGGCACGTTGGCGTTATTGTTCGCCGCCGTGCCCAAGACCTGGGTGGCGGCCCTGTCCGGCGTCGCGCTGTTCGGCGCGATCGGCAACGGGCTCGCCGGCGCCGTGCATGATGAGCGCCAGCGCGAAGCCGCGCTGATCACCTTCCTGCTCACGGCGTCGGGCATGCATTTCCTTGGATTGGGCGCGGCGTTCTGGGGCATCGTCGCCGGCGTGGCGGCCTATGCGCTGCAACATCTGCATTGGCGCCGGCTGTGGCGTCTGGCGCGGGCGGCCGGGTGAGCCGCCGGTTGGCGCGCTATGCCGCCCGGGTGTACATTGTGCATCGTCCTCTTTCCCGAAATAACGCTAAAGGTTCGATACGATGTTTGCCGCCGAGGTCTACCAACAACGCCGCAGCCAGTTGCTGGCTGGTGCCCAACCGGGCTTGCTGTTGTTCATCGGTAACGTGGATGCGCCGATGAATTACCTGCACAATCCCTATCCGTTCGTGCAGGACAGTACGTTCCGCTACCTGTTCGGGTTGAACGACCCTGGCCTGGCAGGGGTGATCGATACCCGCAGCGGCAAGGCGACGCTGTTCGGCGACGACGTCGACGTCGATGATATCGTCTGGACCGGCCCGCTACCGACGCTTGCCGAGCGCGCCGCCCGAGCCGGCGTCAGCCAAACCCGGCCGTACGCCGCGCTGGAGGAAGTGCTGCGCGAGGCGCTGCTCAACGGTGTAGCGGTGCACTATCTGACGCCGTATCGCGCCGAAACCGTGCTGGAGTTGGCGCGGCTGCTCGGCCGCACCGCCGACGCGGTCAAGCGCGGGGCGTCGCAGCCGCTGGCGCGCGGCATCGTGGCGCTGCGCGAAATCAAGGGACCGGAAGAAGTGGCCGAGATCGAGCGCGCGCTGGAAGTGACGCGCGAAATGCACATCGCCGCGATGAAAGCGGCGCGGCCGGGCGCGGTCGAATACCAGGCCGTGGGCGCGATGGAAGGCATCATGCGCAGCCGCGACTGGCAGTTGGCTTATCCGTCGATTTTCTCGCGCCGCGGCGAGGTGCTGCACAACCATCGTCATGATCAGGTGCTGCAGGCGGGCGATCTGGTGGTCAACGACACCGGCGCCAGCGCCGATACCGGCTACGCCAGCGACATTACCCGCACCATTCCGGTCGGCGGCAAGTTCAGCGAACGCCAGCGCGCGCTGTACGAAACCGTACTGGCCATGCAGTTGGAGGCGATCGCCGCCATGCGCCCGGGCGTCAAGTATTTCGACGTGCACAAGCTGTCGGCGCGCACGATGGTGGCGCGCATGCTGCCGTTGGGCTTCTTCAAGGGCACGGTGGAACAGGTGGTCGAGTCCGGCGCCTATGCCATCGCTTTCCCGCATGGACTGGGGCATCAGATCGGGCTGGATGTGCACGACATGGAAAACCTGGGCGAGAACCTGGTCGGCTACGACGAGCATCAGCAGCGCAGTGAGCTGTTCGGTCTGGGCTATCTGCGCATGGGCAAGGCGCTCAAGCCGGGCATGGTGATCACGGTCGAGCCGGGTATCTATTTCATCCCGGAACTGATCGACGCCTGGCGGCGCGAAGGCAAGTTCGCCGATTTGATCGATTACGACAAATTCGACGAATACCGCGATTTCGGCGGCATCCGCATCGAGGACAACGTGCTGGTGACCGATAGCGGCAGCCGCGTACTGGGCGCGCCGATCCCCAAGACGGTGGCCGAGGTCGAGGCGGTGATGGCCGCGTAGGCGAAACGCCCCAAGTAAAAACGGCAGCCTCGGCTGCCGTTTTTACTATTCAATGTCTTAGCCAACCGCGCTGACGTGCTCGCCAAGCCATGGGCCGCTATCATCGGCCCATGCCCATCTCCACCCCACACGACGCCGTCTTCAAACAGTTCCTGACCGACCCGGCCACGGCGCGCGATTTTCTCGACATTTACCTGCCGCCGGCCGTGCATGGCGTATGCGATCTGT
>NZ_JAFAND010000111.1 GCF_019232825.1 Paludibacterium sp.
CCAGTTTTTGCCGGGCCGGCCGGGGAAAATCCGGTTCAATGCCGCCTTGTCGAAACCATAAGCGTCGCGCATGGCGCTGCTCAGCAAATCGCGCCAATCGACCTCGACCGGCAGATCGCGGTTCTGATTCAGCGACGCATCGTCCAGCCCGTTGAAGCCGCCAAGCTGTCGTCCGCCCCGGACGGCGCCGCCTGCCAGCAAGGCGAGGCCGCCATGGCCGTGGTCGGTGCCCTTGGTGCCGTTCTCGCGCACGGTGCGGCCGAATTCGGTCATGACCGCCACCCGCGTCCGGCGCCATTCCTCCGTGCCCAGCGCGTCTTTCAAGGCCAGCAGACCCGTGGAAAAATTCTCCAGTGAACGGCTGAGTATGCCGTCCTGGCTGACATGGGTGTCGAAGCCGCCCAGGTCGAAAAAGACCAGGCCCAACTGAGGCTGGCTGACCAACAGCCTGCCCATATGCTGGGCAAGACCAGGAAAGCCGTTGACCGCCGGGGCGCCGCGCGCGGCGGTGACATCCATGCCGACGGTCGATTCGATCGCGGTTTCGGTGGCGATCGCCTGTTCGAGCGCCTCGCCGGTGGTCAATCCGGCATGGGCTTGGCGAATGGCGTCCAGCAATTTGCCTTGGGGTAGCTTGAGTCCGCTGCCGGATAGCGGCGCCACCGCCGGGGGCACGTTCAGCCCTTGGAACGACAGCGGCACCTCCTGGGTGAAGCTGATGGCGCTGCCCGCGCCGCCCAGTGCGGTGGCGGCGCGCGCCATGAAGCCGGATGGCCCATGGATGTTGCCGGTGCCGAGTTCGAACAAATCCTGTGCCTGGAAGTGGCTGCGGCTGGTGTCGGTCGAGCCGGCGCAGGGCGCGAAAGACAATTCCCCCGCGGCAAACAGCGTGGCGAGCCCGGCGCAACTCGGGTGCGCCGCAAAGCCGGTGCCGGCAAGGCGAATGCCTTGATCGTGCACGGTGGTGGAGAGGGTGGGACGGCGCGAGGCCAGCAGCGGGTCGTCGACCGGGGCGATGGCGTACAGCCCGTCGAGTCCGCCACGCAAAAACAGCACGATCAGCCGCTGATGACCCGGCGGCAGCGGGTAGGCCCAGACCCGGTTCAATGGGAGGGCGCAGAACGCCGCCGCCGAGACGGCCAGCCCCTTGATGAACGCACGCCGGTCGATCATGGCCGCTATCTCCTCATGAATTCCGGACTGGCCAGGGTGAACCCAATCAGTGCCTTGCCCTGCAGCTGTGCCGCGGCGGCGGTTGTATTGGGCGACAGGGGGCCGACCAGCCGGTAGACCGTGGCCAAGTCCGGCGCGCAGGCCTCGCCCGTGGCCCAGGCGGGTTTCTGCGGCGCCGAGGCGTCTTGGGCGGGTTTGTCAGGGACCGCATCGGCCCGCGCCAGGGGCGTGCGGCCCGCGGCGATGCCCATGGCGAAACGGATGCGCTTGGCCATGGCGGGGGGCGACAACCAGTCCGCCTCGCGCACGCCATAGCCGTCCGGGGTGCTGTGCAAGTAGGGCGCCTCGCCCATGTCGCGCGCCGCCGCGGAGAGCAGCTGGCCATTGCCAATCGCTTGGCCAGAGCAAGCGGCGCGGGCGGTCGAGACGATGTAATCGAGCGGCTCCTTGAACTTGCCCGGCGTTTGCAGCGAGGCGGCAAACGCCGGCGAGGCGATCAGCGGCAGCAGGGTAGCCGATAGGCGTCCACCGGATTGTTCATAGGCCCGGGTCATGGCATCGATCACGCTTTGGGGCGGGGTGTCCGAGAGGAAGCGCTGCGCCAGCTGAAGCGAAACATGGTGGGCAGTCGCCGGGTGGATGGCCAGCAGATGCAGCGCGCGGTCGATTTCATCCAGCCCGTGCCCGGGCGGAAATGCTTGGCCGAGAAACAGCTTGAGGCCAAAGTCGTGACGGCGCGGATCGAACAGAAATTGGCCGTCGCGTTGCGCGCCGGCGCGATCGAGCGCCCGCTGCTGCATGCGCGGCGAGTAGAGCCCCGCGCCGGTGATGATGCGGGCCAATTGCTGAACGTCTTGCTGGCTGTAGCCGGCGCCGACGCCCAGGGTATGCAGCTCCATCACCTCGCGCGCGAGATTCTCGTTGATGCCGACCGGTTTGCCGCGCTGTTCGGCCATCAGCCCCGTCTCCGATTCGGGCGAGGTGGATTGGTCGTTGTCGAGGTAGACCTGCATGGCCGGATGGAAGAAGCTGGCGCGCAGCAGCGACTCGAACGAATCGTCGGCCATCGCCCGTTCGAGGGCGCGGGTATAGTCCCAGGCGAGCAGCGGGTCCAAACCCTTGGGTCCGTAGATCGAAAAATGATTGAGCCAGAAGGACAGCAGGGCCTCGTGACCCTGATTGTCGGCGTTGGCGAGTGTCAGCATGCGCGCCTGGACGGCGGCGTCGAGGTAACCATGCTCCACCTGTTGCAGCGCCTTCTTCGACGTCTCGTCCTGGCTCGCCTGACGCACGGCGCCGCCGGGGCCATAGTCGGGCCAGATCTTGTCGAGAGGCACGGCGATCGGCAATGCGTCGATTTGCGCCTGAATCGCCGGCGGCAGCGCGCTGCCGCCATGAATCGCGCGCAGCAGATATTGGCGCGGCGTTTGCTGCAAAGCTTGAGTCAGGCTGGCCTGATCGGCGCCATAGCCAAAGCGGTTCAACATCGCCCGTGCCGTGGACTCATCCATCGCCCGGTCGATGTCCCAGCCGGCGGCCGAGGACGGCATGGCGAGCCCGCCTAACGACAAGGTCAAACAAACCGCCGCGACTGTTGCTTTCGGGTTGAACATGGGCTTGATGACGACATAGGCAGCCCGAAGGGGCTGCCTATCGTGTTGGTGCCGCGAAGAACGACACGACTGCTAGTAGCGACGGCGGCTGTGGCGCCGGTACACATCGTCCTGACGGCATTCGATCCTGATCAACCGTGGATCGTCCAGCCGTGGAGCGAAGTAGCTTCGTACGGCTTCTTGCAGTGCCGCCCAGAAATCACGCCAGAGATGTTTCATGATCGCGCCCCCCTCGTTGTACGGTCCCTTTTATCTCAGCGTAGCAAAACTATTCTGTCAGATCCATCGTTAAAGCGGGGGAGGGACCATAAATTCTAAAAAAATGTGTTGATTAGATGCGAAATGGCCAATTCGCGCGGGGCAGGCCTGCCTGCCGCCGCCGAATCGGGGAGCGTGCGTTCGCGTTGCAACGCGCTGGGTTGCAGTCCTTGTCGTGCCGCATCATGCCTCGCTATCGGCCGCTGCCATGTTTTCCCAGGCATCGCTATCAGGCGGTAACGCCGCATTCCTACGCAATCTGAACCCGTCATTGCATGGTTTGCAATTGGGGCAAGACAGATTGCCAATTTATTTTTTGTGCATGATAATCATTCTCAATAAAAAAT
>NZ_JAFAND010000149.1 GCF_019232825.1 Paludibacterium sp.
GGTCAGCCACGCCGCTGGGTGGCATCCGACGGTCGCAACAGCCGCTGTGCCGCCGATAGGACGTCATCGACCGGGATGGCGGATAAATAGCGCTCGTCGGTCGACGTGTCGACGGTGTCCGGGTCCGGCAGCGGCGCGTAGTCGGCCGCATGGAGTACGATCGACCGTGCCATCCAGGGTGACCATTCGTTGAGCTTGCTTGGTCCGAAAAGGGCGATGCAATCCGTTTGCAGCGCGGCCGCCATATGCATCGGCACGGAATCGACGCCAATAAACAAGCGCGCGCCGTCGATCAGTGCCGCCAGCGTGTTGAGCGACAGTTGGCCTGCCAGCGAATGCACGCGGGGCGATTGGACATGGCTCATGACATTGCCGACCAGTGTCATTTCTTGGTCCGATGCGCCGCCTGTGACGATGACCGGCCAGCCATCGTCGGCCAATGATTGAATGACCGCGGCAAAGCGTTCGTCTTCCCAGCATTTGAAGAACCAGCGCGCGGGCGGATGTGCGACGATGTAGGCGCCGTGAACACCCAGGGAGGCGAGTTGGCTGCGGACCTGCTCCCGGTCTTCCTGGCTGTAGGCCATCGTACAGCGTCGACTGTCATCCGTCGGTTGTACGCCCAATATTTCCAATGCCACCAGATTTTGTTCGACGGTATGCAGTGTGTTGCGCTCGGCCATCGGTGCGAGGCGGGTAAAGCAACGGCGCCAGTATTTGTTGCGCCGTTTGGGGTAGTCGAGACCGACGGCTTCGCGCGGTTTGAGCAGGCGAGTGAGCAGGGCGCCGTTCCATTGATCGGATAGATCAATGACCCAGTCGTAGCGTCGCGCCGCCAAGCGTCGGTATAGACCGACGAGGTGGGCCAGTTTGCGCCAGCCGCGCCGTCCGCGTTCCAGGCAATGCAATTGGCTTACGTCGGGATGGCGGGAGAGCATGGGTGCCGTTTCCTGATAGACCAGGACGTCGACCTCCGCATCCGGATAGTGGTGTTTCAGGGTGCTGATTACCGGCGTGGTCAGCAAGACGTCTCCATGGTGGCGCAGCTTGATAAGCAAAATGCGTCCAGGGGGGGCGATAGGGGCGGTCATGTGGGGAGTCGTTACAACTTTCGTGGACGGGCCGTTCCGGCGGGCGCCGCGCGCATGCCGAACGGCAGTAAAAAATCGATGCCAGGGTGACTGCGATTCTAGCGTATTCGCCCCCGCGCATGAACCCCGCGGCGTCATTAAAACCGACACCGGCCGAAGCCGGTGTCGGGTACTGCCACTACTGACGTCAAGCAAATCGGTTAAGTATTGAACAACGGGTTGGCGGGGTCCATGTCGCGGCCATTGCGCTGGATGGTGTTCCAGACCGCCTGACCTTGTAGCGAGGTTTGTACGTCACGGGCGAGCGTACTGTAGGCGCGCACATTGCCGTCCGTCGAGTAAGCGCGCAACAGCGTGACCTTGACCGCCAGATTGTCCGGCTCGTCGCGCATCGCGTCGCGCAGGACCCGTACGGCGTCCTTGGTCCGGCCGTAGGCAAGGAAAACCTCCGCCTCGCCGACCGGGTCGATGCCCCGGTGTCGCGGCTTGGTGTACCGGGCCGCTCGCCACAGTTTCTTCGCACCATAATAGGCCAACATGACCATTAGGCTGCTGGCCATTGCTGTAAGCAACATCATGCTAATCCCTCGTGCTTTGTTATGTTTTGTTCCCGATTATTCTGACGAATAAATCGAACAAGCAATCCGTAGAAATCCTTAGCACAAGGGGGGGTACGTCGGGAAAAAAACAATGGGGTCACAGACTTAGCACAAATGCCGGCCCCGCTAGCCATGCTTGATGCATAGGCTGGCGGGGTGGGGTGACTTGACATTGGAATGAGTGCTTGCCGGTGCTGGCGTACCGGTGTGACAGCAACGAATAATATCAGTGCGAGGAAGATTGGATGTCCGCGCCGGTGAGAACGCGTTGCAAAATGTCTTGCGGCAAATCATCGACGATGACCGCTTGGCCAATGTGTTGCAACAATACCAATCGGACTTTGCCCTGTTGAACTTTCTTGTCATGCGTCATCAGCGTTTGCCACTGTGCGATGCCCAGGTCGGGCGCTTGGGTCGGCAGCCCGGCCGCAGCGATCAGGGCGCGGATACGGGCCAGATCGTCATGCGTGAGCCAACCCAAGGCGTGCGACGCCGAGGCGGCCAGCACCATGCCGGCGGCCACGGCCTCTCCGTGCAGCCAAGCACCATAACCAAGGCCGGTTTCGATGGCATGGCCAAAGGTATGCCCGAGGTTCAGCAGCGCTCGTACCCCGGTCTCTTTTTCGTCCTGCGCGACGATCTCGGCTTTCATCTCACAGCTGCGCTGAACCGCATACTGCAATGCCGACATGTCGCGGTGACGCAGTTCGGCCATATGCGCTTCCAGCCAGGAGAAAAAGTCCGCGTCGCCCAGGAGTCCATACTTGATGATTTCAGCCAGCCCCGCGCTGAGTTCACGATCGGGCAAGGTGTCGAGCAGGCGCATGTCGGCAATGACCGCGCGCGGCTGATAGAAGGCGCCCACCATATTCTTGCCCAACGGATGGTTGATGGCGGTTTTGCCGCCGACGGACGAGTCGACTTGCGCCAACAGCGTGGTGGGAATCTGGATGAACGGCATGCCGCGTTGATAGCAGGCGGCGGCGAAGCCGGTCATGTCGCCGGTCACGCCGCCACCTAGGGCGATCAGCGGGGTGCTGCGTTCGCAGCGCTCGGTCAGAAGCACGTCAAAAATGCGATTCAGCGTTTGCCAGTCTTTGTGATCCTCGCCATCGGGCAGCACGATCGACACCACATCGATACCGCGCGCCCGCAGGGGATCGGCAAGACGCGCCAGATACAGCGGCGCCACCACTTCATTGGTCACGATGGCGACCTTGCCGCTGGACAAGAATGGCAGCAGCAGATCCACCTGATCCAGCAGTCCCTGGCCGATATGAATGGGGTAACTGGTATCGGGTAGCGTGAGGTTCAGCGTGATCATGTCAATGCTTTCTGCATAGCGCGTGAAGTTGCTCTTCCAACTGGCCGACCAAGGTGTTGACGTTTTGCTGTGTGGTGTCGACGATCAGATCGGCGATCTGGCGGTAAAGCGGGTCGCGCTCGGAAAATAAGCTCGTCAGCTTTGCCCGGGGATCGGCCGTGCGCAATAGCGGACGGTTGCGGTCGAGCTGCGTGCGCGCCAGCAGATCGTCGATATTGGCGCGCAAATAAATGACCGTGCCCCGTTGCGACAGCAGGCTGCGGTTCTGCGCGTTCAATACCGCGCCGCCACCGGTTGCCAGCACGATATTGTCGAGCTGAACCAGGTCGGCAATGACGGAGGCCTCGCGTTCGCGAAAGCGGGTTTCGCCCTCGATGTCGAAAATCGTGGCCACACGCACGCCGGTGCGTGCCTCGATCTCTTGGTCGGAGTCGTAAAAGGTCTTGTCTGTTTTGCGCGCCAACGCCCGCCCGACGGTGGTCTTGCCGGCGCCCATGAGCCCGACCAGAAAGAAATTGCCAGCCAATTTTTCCATGGCAACCATTCTATCTGATGGTATGACAATCTGTCTTTGGACATTCTGGCAACAAGTATTTTCTTGTCATTAGGCGCGGGAGACGATTTGCGGCGTGATGAATACCAGCAATTCTCGCCGTTGATGGCGCTTGCTCTGCCGGCTGAACAGCGCCCCCAAAATGGGGATATCGCCAAGAAGCGGCACGCGATGATACTGGTGATGCTGCTCGTCGATGTAGATGCCGCCCAGAACGACGGTGCCGCCATTCTCGATATGCACCCGCGTGCGGATGCGCTTGGTGTCCACCGAAGGCGCATCGTTGACCAACTGCTTGAAATTAGGCGAGTCCTTGCTGATCTCGATATCGAGCCATAGGCTGCGGGCATCGGGCGCGACGACCGGTTTGACCTTCAAGCTCAAAGCCGTTTTCTTGAAATCGACAGACAGGCGGCCGCGGGATGAGGCGCGCGGATAGGGAAGCTCATGACCCTCTTCAATGGTTGCTTCGCTGCGGTCGGCGGTCAACAGCCGGGGGCTGGATATCACTTTGCCTTGCCCCTCGGCCTGCATGGCTTGCAACTCCAGACTGATCAAGGTACTGGCACCGGCCCTGAACAGCGCGGCAATGGAGCCGAATGCCGTTTGCACCGGCAGATTGACGCCAATGGGGAGACCGTAGGTGTCGGTTTCTCCATGGCGTTGCGCGTTGCCGCGCCAGCCGATGACTTCGCCGTCCGCGCCTTGTCCCGGTCGTGCGGTTGGCATGCGCGCGAAGTGCAGCTTGCTGCCCAATTCTCGGCTGAAGAAATCGTTGGCTTCGACGATGCGCGCCTCGATCATCACTTGATGTTGCGGCCGGTCGGCCAACTCGATGAATTGTCGTATCCGGGCGCCGTTTTCCGGCGTGTCGTGGACGAACAGCGTATTGCTGACCGGGTCGGCCAGCACGCCTCCCTTGTCGCTGAACCAGCGTCCTTCCTCCAGCAGCTGACGGATCTCCGCGACGGGCCGGTGGCGCAAGGGGAAGGGATGCAACAGGGCGGCGGTCATGGCCTTGCGCTGCTGACCGGCTTCAAAAGATTGCTTGTCGCGGCCCAAGAGCGTCTCCTGCTTGGCGATATGCATGACGTTGCCGATCATTTGCTTTTCTAAACCCTTGGTTTGCACGATCAAATCGATGGCCTGATCCCAGGGAATTTCGTTGAGCCTGAGACTGATCTGTCCCTGGACCGAATCGTTGACGATCATGTCCTTCCCGGCGAAGTCCGCCAACGCATACAGCGCGGCGCGCACGTCCATATTCTGCAAGTTAAGCGACAGTGTTTTGGTTTCTTCGGCGGTCGCCGCGGTGGCGAGTAGGCTCAAAGACAACCGCAATATGCCGATTGGCCGGCTTGGCGTCATGGCTGCTCCAGGGAGAGGTGAACGGGGTGCGCCGCGCCGCTTGCGTCACTCGACGGCGGGGCTAAGGTCACCCGCGTTTCGCCGACGTGCACCACACGCCAGCCGGTGTGGCCGATCAGGCGCCCGCTGGCGACGCGGTAGACACGTCGCTGTGGATCCTGCAGCAACGCCTGTCGAGCGCCTCCCTGACTCAACGTACCGACCAATATGAGTTGGGATGGCTCATAAAAGCCTAGGTCCTGAGGTGGTCGCGCCGGCAGGTTTTTGCCGGAGATCAGTCGCTGGGGGTCGAATGGATCGCCTATGGCCGGGAGGGCATAGGCGATGACAACAAAAGAAAGCGGAACGAGCCACGGGCAGGAGGGGGGCGTCATGGGGAATCCTCTTGAGGCGCCGAGCGCAGGCAGATGACACGGGCGTGCAGATCCAATCTGCGCGCTTTTGCTGGAGAGAGATGCACGTCGGCGAGCGCGAAGGGGGTCGGGTGGCGGCTCAGTGCGTCGACAAAGTCGTGTAGTTGCTCGAAGGAGCCGGAGGTCAATAACTGTGCGGAGGCTTCGATCAACATGCCATAGGGCGTGTCGTCCGCCGGCGGACCCAAGAGCGGCGCGAGGTGGAGGCGCGTCGCGATGTGCCGGATCGGGGAGAGATCGCACTCTGCCGCAAGCCCCGTCAGAGGCGATACGTCCACTGGCGCGGCGCCGTGGTCATTGCCGGCGTGGCGGGGCTGTTCGGCGAAGAGGTGAAATCCTCCCGTAGCCAGAGTCAACACGGCGGCAATGACGCTCACGCCGATCTGCCAATGAACGGGGAGGTCGGACGCCGCGTGCAGCCGGCGGCGCCAAGTGATGAAAAGCGTCATGGCGGGCCTTCCTCCTGTTTGGGCGCGTGCTTGGAGAGCTCCAGCAGGAAGTGCTGCACAGGGCGCGCCATGGCGAACCCGCCGGATGCTTCGCGGCGCAGCCTGTAGGGGTAGCCGCTCTGACGCGTCAATGTCTGTTCCAGCAGGGGCAAAGCCTCCAGGCGATTGGCCATGCCGGTCAGCGTGAGCTGCGCTTCGCGTTGTTTCAGTGAGGTCAGCGCGAGGCCCTCGGGGAGCTGATGAGACAGCATGGCAAAAAGCGCGATGGTTTCTTCCCGTCGTTTCTGCCAGTGCCGCAGCCGTGCCGCGCCTTCCATGTTGTCGGGCGGAGGGCCTGGCGGTTGGACGATCTCGACGCGTGGCGCCGGCGAGATCGCGCGGACCATCATCATCCCGCTCACTGCAAGGCACTGCGGGATCGCCAGCAGCAGCCAGAAGCGCCGCACACGCCGCAGCCGCGCCATGCGCCGCGGTTCTGCCAGATCGAGCAGGGCCCAGGCGTTGCCAAGATCGCCGCCTTGACTCATCGATGGGCTCCCAGCGCAAGGCCCAATGCGACGGACAGCTCGGGGGCTTGCGCCGTCAACGATCGCCGATCCTGATCATGCGTCAGCGGCAAGCCGGCGAAGGGGTTCGAGCAAAACCGCACGTCCTGAAGCGTCGCCTGTAAATCGGTCAACAGCGTGCGGACTCTGGCGGCCGGTCCGGCGAGAAAGACGCGCTCAGGGTGCTGGTCGGCCAGCGCCGCGAAGCCGCCCGTCTCATGCGTCGCCTCTCCGGTTGCCTCGGGAAGTCCGTCTGTGGGCGACAGCCGGTACCAGCGATAGCCGTCGTCATCGGCATGAATCAACAGCCGTGCGAGCGGCGTGTCGCCGGTCCATGCCGGGGTATGGCGATAGGCGGTCAGCAGCGCCAGGACGTCGATCTGCACTTGCGCCGCGGCGAGACCGGCGAGATCGAGCAGTGTCAAGGCGCTTTCAAGCGCCTCGTTGGGCACTGCGCCGACCAGCACCCTGGCCGGCTGGCCAGGCAAAAGCCGTGCTACGCAGGTCCATTGACCGGCTGTGATGTCGGGCCAGATGGCGGCTGCGCCGCTTTTCATCCAGGCAGCCGTGGGGAGTAGCGTGAAACGTGCCGGCGGACTGGGCAACGACACCACCACCCGGTGGTTGGGCAGGGCTAGCCGTGCCCAGGCGTCATGTAGCACGGCGGCGGCCGCGCCGGGATCCGATGACGGCAGACGATGGCGGGCGTGTCCCAAGATGTGTGGCGGCCCCGCCGCGGGGCGATCCACATGCAGCAGCGCGAAACGGTCCGGCCGCAATTCGAGTCCGATCGGCGGCGGGGCCGCCGTGCTCGCGGCCCAGTCCGCAAGTTTGCGTAGCCACATGGTCTTGACCCTCCGCTTGCCGAGGTCCGCAAATCCGTGATTTCTCCAGCTTTTTATCTTTAGGTCGCCACACGTCGTATAATCCGTGTTTCAGCGAAATACTGGAAAACCATGGTCAAACGAATTTTTGCGATTCTGGCAGGGCTGTTTCTAGGTGGGGTGGTGTTGTCTGCCGGCGCCTTGGCGATAGCAATCATCATAACCTACCCCCGTCTGCCCAGCCTGGACGTGCTGACCGACTACCGGCCGAAGATCCCGTTGCGGGTCTACTCCGCGGACAACGTATTGATAGGAGAATTCGGCGAGGAACGTCGGTCGTTTCTGCGTATTCACGAGGTGCCGCAGCAGATGATCAATGCACTGTTGGCGGCCGAAGATGCGAATTTTTACCAGCACAGCGGGGTTGACTATACCGGCGTGCTGCGTGCGGCCATCGGTAACGTTTTGACCGGGCATGCCCGCTCAGGCGCCAGTACCTTGACGATGCAGGTCGCGAAGAATTTTTTCCTGTCGCCGGAGAAAACCTTTACCCGGAAGTTCAACGAAGCGTTGTTGGCGTTCAAGATCGAGCATGCGCTGTCGAAAGATCAAATCCTCGAACTGTATGTAAACCAGATCTATCTCGGGCAACGCGCCTACGGCTTTGGTGCAGCGGCCCAGGCCTATTTTGGGAAAAATCTGCAAGATCTGACTGTTGCGGAAATGGCGATGCTGGCCGGCTTGCCTAAGGCGCCTTCGGCGTACAACCCCATCGTCAATCCGGACCGGGCCCGTTTGCGGCAGCAGTATGTGCTGCGCCGGATGAAGGAATTGAATTTCATCACCGAACCGCAATACGAGCAGGCCATGGCGCAAAAGCTGGTCCTCGCCAGCCAGGCCGACAATAACGGGTTCCCCGCTCAATACGTGGCCGAAATGGTGCGACAGGCCATGTACGACCGTTTCCGCGAGAACGCCTATACCGAGGGGTACCGCGTCTATACCACGATCGATAGCCACCATCAGCAGTGGGCCTATGACGCCCTGCGCGCGGGCTTGATCGACTTCGACCGCAAGCATGGCTACCGCGGGCCGGAGAGCTTTATCGACATGAACAACCTTCAGGGCGAAGATCTCAGTATGGCGCTGGATGACGCCCTGAGCGAAATTCACGACAGCGGCGACATGTTGCCGGCCGTCGTGCAGTCGGCAAGCCAGAACGAAGTGCGTGCTTATATGCGCGGCGGCAAGATCGCCATTGTCAATGGCGCCGGCTTGGATTTCGCCCGCCGCTCGCTCGGCGCGCGAGGCCCGGCTCAGCAGCAGATCCGTCCTGGCGCCGTGATTCGTCTGCGGGCGAATGAGAAGGGCTATTGGGAAATCGTGCAGCTGCCGGATATCGAAGGGGGCTTTGTCTCGCTCGATACGCGCACCGGCGCCATCAAGTCGCTGGTGGGGGGCTTCGACTTCAACCGCCGCAGCTTTAATCACGTAACCCAGGCTTGGCGCCAGCCGGGATCGACCTTTAAACCGTTCATCTATTCGGCGGCGATCGACCGCGGCTTGACCGCCTCGACCATGATCAACGACGCGCCGTTCAGCTTTGACCCGCAGGATGGCTCCGGCAAGATGTGGACGCCGCAGAACGATGACGGCAAATTCTTGGGCATGATCACCATGCACCATGCGTTGGCGCTGTCGCGCAACCTGGTCTCGGTGCGGATTCTGCAGGCGATCGGCACCGATTATGCGCAGCAGTATATCCAGCGTTTCGGTTTTTCGCCTAAGCAACACCCCGCCTATCTGCCGATGGCGCTGGGGGCCGGGTCGGTGACGCCGCTACAGATGGCGGAAGCCTATGCCACGCTGGCGAACGGCGGCTATCGCACCCACGCCTACTTCATCGATCGCATCGAGGACGCCTCGGGACGGGTGCTGGCCAAGACACAGCCGGTGGTTGCCGGCCAAGGCGGCGCGCCGGTCATCGATCCGCGCAACGCTTTCATTATGACCAATATGATGAAAGACGTGATCCGCTATGGTACGGGCACGCGGGCCCTGGTGCTCGGCCGGACCGATATCGCCGGCAAAACCGGCACCACCAGCGATTTCAAGGATGCCTGGTTCGTCGGATTCAATCCGGGCCTCGTTGCCGCGACCTGGGTTGGCTACGATCAGCCTAAGAGTCTCGGACGCTACGGTTATGGCGGCACGGCGGCGTTGCCGATCTGGATCAACTACATGGCCAACGCGCTGAAGAAGGAGCCGGAAATCGAGCTGCCCATGCCGGCAGGGATTACGGTCAAGCCGGGCGCGGGTATGCGTGGCGGCGACGAATACTATTACGACGAGTTCCAGACGCCGAACCCCGACATTAAGATCAACAACCGCGGCACGGTGCCGGTGGCGCCCGACGCCTCCGATGCGCAGAGCGGGCCGGATCAGCAGAACCAGGAGACGCCGCCGCCCGCCGACGCGGTGGAGAAGGTCAAGGACCAGCTCTTCTGACGCGAATGATCGACACGCTGACAGCACCCCCGGAAACGGGGGTGTTTTTTTGCCGTTGATCGGCTGTCATCAAGATTTGCTCAGGTTGTTTGAGTACCCTGCACGCACCAAAAACATGAGCGGGGCAGAACAGATGATGAGCACAGTTGTGGTGATCGACGACCACCCTCCCATTCGCATGGCGTTAAAAACTTATCTGGAACAGGATGGCCGCTGTCGCGTGGTCGGGGAGAGCGGTGGCGCCGAGGCGCTGGCGTGCGTAAGACAGCATGTTCCGGATCTGGTGATCCTGGATTTGGCTTTGTCTTCCTTCGACGGTCTCGGTCTGATCCGCCAGATCTGCTTGGTCGACAAGAAGATCAGGGTGTTGGTACTCAGCTCACGGGAAGAAAAAATCTATATCACCCGTGCTGCCGAGCAAGGCGCATGCGGCTATATCAGCAAGGCCAGCTCGATGCAGGAAATCTTGTACGCCGTGCAATTGGTCCGTTCCGGTTATCGCTGTTTCCCGGTCGGCAGCCATCAGGCGCAGCAGGACGTCCCGGTGTTGAGCCGGCGCGAGCTGGCCGTATTGCGCTTCATCGCCGGCGGCAGCCGCAATAAGGAAATTGCCGTGGCGCTGTGCATCAGCCCCAAGACCGTCAGTACCTACAAGATGCGGCTGTTGACCAAACTGAACCTCAAGACGACGCTCGATCTGGCCGAATATGCCCGCATGAACGGGCTGGCCTAATGCCTGCCGTGCGACACGCCCGGCAGGCATTAGCCACGCGGTCATAGCAAACCGTTGTGGTAGTCGTGGAACGCCTGCTCCAGTTCCTCGCGCGTGTTCATCACGAACGGCCCCCACTGCGCGATCGGTTCATTGATCGGGCGTCCGGCAATCACGAGCAGCCGGGCGCCGGTTTGCGTGCGAACGGTGACGCCGGCGTGTTCCGGCGCGCCGTCGAGCACCGCCAACTGTCCCTTCTCGATGGCTCGCCCGCTGGTGCCGATGTTCGCGGCGCCTTCGTAGACATAGACGAAGGCGTGATAACCCTCGGCAATGGGCAGGTCGACGGCCGTGTCGCCATCCAGCGCAACATCCAGATACAACGGATCGGTGGCGATGCCGCGGATGGCCCCCTGATAGCCGGCCAGTTCGCCTGCAATCACGCGAATGTCGATCCCGTGCTTCGGCGAGAAGCGCGGGATATCCGCGGCGGCAATGCCGCGATAACGGGGCTCGGTCATTTTGTCGCGCGCAGGCAGATTGACCCATAATTGGAAGCCGCGCATCCGGCCCTCCTCCTGCTCCGGCATTTCCGAATGCACGACGCCGCGCCCGGCCGTCATCCACTGCACGTCACCCGGTCCCAGTACGCCCTCGTTGCCGACGCTGTCTCGATGACGCATGCGGCCCTCAAGCATATAGGTCACAGTCTCGAAACCACGGTGCGGATGGTCCGGGAAACCGGCGATGTAGTCGTCCGGGCGATCCGAGCCGAATTCGTCGAGCATCAGAAAGGGGTCCAGACGGTGTTGCAGCGTTTGCGTCAGTACGCGCTGCAGTCTAACCCCGGCGCCGTCGGAGACAGGCATGCCGGTGTGAAGGCTTTCAACTTCGCGCGACAGGAATTGGTTTGTCATGGTTTGCTCCTTAGTTTGTGCTTCATTATTTACCTTGAATAATCGATAAAAAAGCGCAAATATTCGCTTTTAAACTTCGAATAAATCGATATGAATCTGCCCAAGACGCGCGCCGCGCAGTGGCGCATGCTGCAAGCGGTGGTCGATTTGGGCGGTTTTGCCCAGGCGGCCAGCGCCTTGCACCGCAGCCAGTCCTCGATTAGCCATGCGGTCGCCACCCTGCAGCAACAGCTGGGGGTGGCGATCTTGGTGCCGGAAGGCCGCCGCATGGTCTTGACGCCCGATGGCGCCGCGCTATTGCGCGATGCGCGTCAATGGTTGTCCGGCCTGGAGCGGCTGGAGGCGCGGGCGATGAGATTGCGCGACGGATGGGAGAGCGAGGTCCGGTTGGCGGTGGATAGCCTCTTTCCCTCGGCGGCATTGTTGCGGATCTTGCGGCAATTTGCCGCCGGCTGTGGCGATACCCGTCTTCAACTGCACGAAGTAGTGATGTCGGGCGCGGACGACGCGCTCTATGGCGGGCAGGTGGATTTGGCGATCGCCACGCGGGTGCCGAGCGGCTTTCTGGGCGATTGGCTGTTCGATGCGGCGTTTCAGGCCGTGGCGGCGCCTTCGCATCCGCTCTTCTCGCTGGAGCGCGCCATTGACGCCGACGATCTGGCGGGGCACACCCAAGTGGTGGTCCGTGATTCGGGCGGGACGGCGCCGCGCGATGCCGGCTGGCTGGGCGCGCGGCAGCGCTGGACCGTGAGTAAACAGGAAACCTCGCTGGCGGCGGTGCTGTCGGGCTTGGCCTACGCTTGGCTGCCGACGAGCGGTATCGCCTCGGCGCTGGCCGATGGGCGGCTCATGCCGCTACCGTTGTCGAGTGGGGGGATGCGCAAGATGCCGGTTTATTTGATCGTGGCCGACCCGGCCGTTGCCGGGCCCGCCACGCTGCAGTTGGCGCAATGGATCCGCGCCGAAGGCGATCAGCTGTCGAGAATATGATCGAAGCGGACGTCCGCGCCCAGCACGCCGAGGAGTTCCCCCGCCGGGTCGAATAGCGGCGCGGCGATGGTGAAGCCGTAGTTGCCGGTGACGATCGAGCGGTAGATGTCGGACACGAACAGCGACCGGCGCCGCGTGGCCTCCTGAAACCAGCGCCGTTGGCTGCAATTGAAGCCGAGCGAGTCGGGGTCGAGTCCTTTGGTCGAGACGTCCGCAGTGAGCTGCACGCCGTTCTTGTCCGTGGCGTAGCAGATCTCCAGCGCGGGCAGGCGTTGACACAGCCCCGCCAGTTTCCCTTCCAGGTCGCCGCGATCCAGGCGAGTCAAACGCCACTTGGCGATTTCCTCTTCCGCCACTTGGCGCATGCGCTTATGGCCGGTAAAGCGGAACTCGCCCACCTCGGTCAGCAGCGTGTCGCATTGGGCGCTCATCTGGGTGGCGCTGGCCGCCAGCGCCTGCGAGCCTTCCAGTTGCTGCTGCGAGCTTTCCACCACCGCGCCGATCTGATCGGTGATCGCGCGCACCTTGTCGTTTTGCGAGGCGCTGGCGTCGGCGATGACCTGCACGTGCGCGATCAGCGTGTTGATGTCGCGCGACGCGGCCTCGATCGAGGCGCCCGCCTGCTGCGACACGGTGATGCCGGCCTGCACCTGCTGCGACATCGCCGTCATGGTGTCGCTCGACGACGCGACTTGTTCCTGGATTTTAGCCAGCAGCCCTTCTACGTTCTGCGTGGCCGTCATGGTCTGGTCGGCGAGCTTGCGCACTTCGTCGGCGACCACGGCGAAACCGCGCCCTTGCTCGCCGGCGCGCGCCGCCTCGATGGCGGCGTTGAGCGACAACAGCCGCGTGCGGTCGGCGATGTTCTTGATCAGTTCGACCACTTCGCCGATCGAGGCGGAGCTGTCCTTCAATAGCCCCATCTGCTGTTCCAACGCCGAGGTGCTCTCGCCGATGGCCTGAATCTGGTTGCGGCTTTGCAGGTCGTTGACGTTGGCGCTTTCGGCGGCTTCGGCAACCTGGCGCGAGAAGGCTGAGGCTTCGCTGGCGCTGGCGGTGATCGACTCGACCGTGGCGGCCAGCGTCTGGCTCGCGGCGGCGATGTTTTCCGCGCTGGCCTGTTGGGCTTGCGCGCGTTCTTTCAGCATCGTCGACAGCTTGGCGAGTTCCGGTGCCTGCTGAGAGAGTTGAATCGTGGTGCGGGCGATTTTCATCAACGCGCCATGAAAGCGGTCGAGCAAATTCTTGATGAGGCGGCCGACCCAGCTGAGACTGCTTTGTTCATTCAGCGTCACGGTCAAGTCGACGCCGTCGCGGGTGGCATGCGATAGCGGATTCAGGTATTGCGTTAGCTTGCGAGCAGATAAAAACATGAATGGACTCCCTCCGGGCAGCCGGGCAACGCTCCGTCCGCCAAGTAAGGCCGCAGGGCGGCTCCCCCAAAAAAACGCGCAAAAAAACCGGGCACTTTAATAGCCATCGTGACATACCCGGCTTAGCGGGGATTTGGTCTGTATCAACAAATTAATTAATACTAATTAATCGTTTCACGCTTATTTAGTTTGCATTAATAATCGGTGCTAAGCGGTGCGGCTGTTACACTTTTCCCTCGATCGGTTGGCTTCGCGGCCATCATGGCCTAGTGAGCGGCGATTTTGCCTTGGCATTCGTGTTCATGGGCGGATTGCCGCTCTGCCCGACGCGATTGTTCTTTCCCCTGCCGCCGTACGCCGGCGCGCAAATTCAGGTTAATGCCCGATAGGTCGATGCCGACAGCGGCGTCACCATGCTGTGCATGAACCGTTTTCTTGATCCCGCAACCGCATTGCAAGACCTGGCGGCGCGGCTGACCGCGCCGCATTGGACGCTGGCCGGCATCGCCCTGTGCGGGCGGCTGGGCGGCTGTCAGTGCCGCGCGCGTCGTTTTGACGGCGGTCTGACGGTGGCGCTGACGATCGAGCGTCCGCCTGAGCGCGCGGCCGAGATCTGCCTTGTGCTGGCGGCGACGTCCGAGGCCTGCGACGATGGTCTCTATCTGGACGACGGGCGGCTGTGGCTGTTGCGCCGTTTTTTGCCGCGGTTGACCGAGGTGGAGTTTGACCTGCTGCTCAAACAGCAACTTACGCTGGCCAGTTTGCTGGCCTACCGGCCGTCTGCCGCCGGCCCGGGCATGCCCGCCATCGGACGTCTGGCATGAATGGCCGCTGGGTGTGTTTCGGCTTCCTGCTCGGCCTGGCCGCCGCGGCCGGCGCCAAGCCCGTGCCTTGGCAAGGGCCGCCGTTTTTCGTGGCCAGCCCGCGCATGCCGCTGTCGACGGTGTTGGTGAATCTCGGCGCGAATTATGGCCTGTCGGTGGTGGTCAGTCCGGCGATCAACGACACCTTTGCCGGGCGGTTGGAAGAGCGCCAGCCGGGTGAAGCGCTGCGCACCTTGACCCGGCTGTACCAGCTGCTGCCGTATTACGACGGGCTGGTACTGTATTTGTACAAGGCCCAGGAGTTCGACCGCGCCTTGTTGACGCCGGCCTCGCTGCCGGCGCCGTCCTTGGCGGCGATGATCCGGGAAAGTGGTCTGATTGACCCGCCCGCGTGCCAGGCCCAGGCGGTCAGCGCCGCCAATGCGCTGCAGATTTCCGGCGTGCCGGTCTGTCTGTCGCGCCTGAACGCGTTGGCGCGCCAACTGGACGAGCAGCACCGGGTTGAGGCGCAGAGCCGCGAGACCGTGCGGCTTTATCCGCTGCGTTATGCCAATGCCGCCGATACCAGCTATAGCTACCGCAATCAGACCGTGGTGGTGCCGGGACTCGTTTCGGTGCTGCGCGAGATGGTGCGTAGCCGCGCGCCGGCCGGCCCGGGCGCGCCGGCGGCGACCGCGGAAAACGGCCTGCCGGTGTTCGCGGCCGATACGCGGCAGAACGCCGTATTGATCCGCGATTTGGCCAAAAATCAAAGCCTGTATCCCGATCTGATCGCCCGGCTCGATCAGCGGCCGACGCTGATCGATATTTCGGTGGTCATCATCGACGTCGACGCCGCCGATATCGACCGGCTGGGCGTGGACTGGAGCGGCGGCGCGCAGGTGGGCGGCGCCAAGGTCGCGCTCAATACCAACACCGGTCTCGGCCAGGGCAGCTTCTCCTCGCTGATTTCCAATTCCGACACCTTTTTAGTGCGCATCAACGCGTTGGAGCAAAACGCGCGCGCGCGCATCGTCTCGCGGCCATCGGTGGTGACGCTGGATAACGTGCAAGCGGTGCTCGACAACAACATCACCTTCTATACCAAACTACCCAGCGATACCAATCCGCAGCTGGCTTCGGTGTCGACGGGCGCGCTGATGCGCGTGACGCCGCGTTTGATCGACGAGGCCGGCAAGGCGGACAAGGTGTTGCTGACGCTCAATATCCAGGATGGCCGTCAATTACCCGGCGTCGACGAGGCCGACCCGCTGCCGCAAGTGCAAAGCGCGGAAATCGCCACCCAGGCCACGTTGCTGACGGGGCAGGCACTGCTGTTGGGCGGCTTCGTTCGCGACGAAGACCGTCAGGGCGAGCGCAAGGTGCCGCTGTTGGGCGACTTGCCCTTGGTGGGACGCTTGTTCCGCAGCACCGCCAACGATGGGCGCCGTGTGGTGCGCCTATTTCTCATCAAGGCCGAACCACGCCCGCTGAGCGTGCCGGTATCGGGTTGATCCATGGCCGACGGCTTCAAGATCAGGCTGCTCAACGGGCCCCTGGCGGGGCGCACGCTGTCGTTGCCCTCCGGCGCGTTCACGCTTGGCGGCGAGGATGCCGACTTGGCTCTGGCGCTTGAGGGCGGCGGCGTGGCGACGCTCCACGTCGACGAGGACGGTGTGTGCTTGATGCCGGGCCTGCCATGCTGGGTCGACGGCAGGGTCGTCGACGCCGGGAGGTTGCCGCTGGGCCGCTTCATCGATTTGGCCGGACTCCACGCCGTGTTGGGGCAGGGCGAGACCGACCTCCCCGTCTTGTCTCCCGTGCCGCGCGCCACGGCACGCCGGGGCCGCTGGCTGCTGGCGGCGCTGCTGATCGTGTTGGCGGGCGCCGCTGGCCTCGCCTGGTGGTGGCCGGCGCCCGCCGCGCCGCCGCCGTTGCGCTCCTGGCTGCCGGCCGCGATGCGGCCCTTCCCGGAGTTACAGATGGCATGGTTGCCGGACGGGGTTTTGCGGCTGTCCGGCCGTTGCGCGGATAGCGCCGAAGTGGCGGATTTGCGCACGCAGCTGGAGCGTGCTGGCGTGCATTACCAATGGCTGGCGCAATGCGACGACGAGGTGCGCAACGGCGTGCTGGCGTTGCTGCAGAGCTATGGCTATGCCGACGTGACCGTGACGATCGGCACGGGCCGTCAAGCTTGCATCCAAGGCGAAGTCCGCAACGATGCCCGCTTTGCCGCCTTGACCGATGCGCTCGACCGCTTGCCGGGCTTGTCCGGCTGGCAAATCGTCGATCTGCCGGGGCGCGAGTTCGAAAGGCTGCTGGCACGGCTACGCGTCGCGTCCCTGCTCGATGGTCTGAGTGTTCGCCATGGCCGCCAAAGCTGGGTGCTGTCGGGCGAGTTAGGTCCGGCGCAGAGCGCGTCGCTGCGCGCGCTGTTGGACGACATGGCGCGGCAGGGGGCGTTGACGCTACCGGCGCGTCTGGTCAATGCGCCCAGCACTGCCGTGGCGCGAGACTATTTACCCGCCGAGATCGCTGGCGTCGACGGCAATCTCGCGTCGCCCTATTTGACCCTTGCCAACGGCATGCGTCTCTTGGTAGGCGCGAGCGTCGGGCAGGGGATGCGCATCATCGCCATCCACCCCGGCGGCGTGTCGCTGGCGGGGCGCGATACGTTGGTGTTCTTGCCGGTTCACGCATGAAGGGATGCCCGATGATGACGCTGACCGCCCTGGAGGACGCGCTGGCTGCCGATCACCATGGTCTGCAGCGTCGCGCATGGCTGACCCGGTTGTCCGAGGCGGCCAATGCGCTCGGCCGCCAGGCGCGCGCGCCGCTACCCGCGGGCGAACATGCCGCGGTGATGCGCCGGCGCGCGGCCTGCCTGGCCGCCATGGCGGTGATCGACATCATTTGGCTGCGGCAGCGCCAACTCAGGTCCTGACCCGATAGGAAGCGTCGCACGGGCCCGCGATGATGTTCAGAGGGTCCTAAGAATGCGAGGAGGCGGGGATGCTGCGTTTATTCATCATCCTGAGTGCCGGTCCCGGACGGGTGCTGATCGCCGATCGGCATCATGCCGTCAACGGCGCGGGAGTGAGTCTGCTGCTGACGTCGGCGGAACAGGTGCGCGTTGGGCCGGCCGACGCTTGTTACTGCTTTCTGAGCGCGGAACTACAGTCGATTTACCGCGATATTCATCATCTGTTGCCACCGGTAACGCTCGACATGTCCACGTTGCATACCCTGCACTCGGTGGCGGCCGAACCGGTCATGCTGTCGGCCATGCGCCGCCTGGCCCACATGAGTCCGGAAGCCATGCTGCATTTCGCGTTCATGTATTGCCTGACGGTGGATGGCGGCGTCTGCGCCGCCTTGTTGCGGCAAGCGATTTCGAGCGACGGCGATATGTTTGAATTCATCCATCGCCACCGGCTGAAAGCCTGGCCGGTGCAACGCTACGCCGATACCTTGGGATTGCCGCCGCGCAAGTTCAATCAGCTATTCAAGGAGAAATTCGGCGTGTCGGCCAAACACTGGCTGTTGTCGCAGCGATTGGAACATGCGCGCCAACTGCTGCTAACCACGCACAAGAAGGTGATCGATGTGGCCATTGAGTCCGGTTTTACCAATCACGCCCATTTTTCCGAGAGTTTCCGCCGCCGGTTTCAACTTTCGCCCAGCGAAGCGCGCCGCGAGACTCCACATGGGCGGGCCCGCAACGCGCGGCGCGCATGGAGAGGCGACACATGAATCTTGATGCCATCGTCAGTCAGATGAACAGTCAGGTGATGCAGACGGAGAATGCGCTGCAGGCCGTGATGAGCACCAATACCACCAATAACCCGACCGCCATGCTGCAGATGCAGTACGCGCTGCAGCAGTACGCGATGATGGTCAATTACGAAAGTACGGTGATGAAGACCATGAAAGACATGATGACCGGCATTCTGGCCAAGATGTGAGGGGGATGATGCACGGCGATCAAGGTGATGCGGCATTGCGCCGCCTGGTGCTTGAAGCGGGCTTTGCCGCGGTCAACCATGGCCTGCGAGGAGAGATGCGTGCCATTCTGGCGGCCTTGCCCGATTGGCTGGACGATCCGGAATTGCTAGCCGGCAGTCAGGCCATACTGCTCTTTGGCCTGGGCGACCGCGCGGGCGCGCTGCGCCAGTTCGACGGCATGGACCCGTCGGTGTGCGCACCGATGCGGCAGTGGCTGCGCGATGCGGCGCCGCGCGCCCAACGGCGCGCCGGTGAGGAGGGCAGCGATGACGATTGATCCGATCGCACCGCTCGCGAACGCGCGCACCCAGCCGGAAAGCGGCGTGGCGCCGCCGCCAGATCCGGCGACGATCGAGCGCTTTGCCGCGATGATGGCGGGCAGCGATCCGCTGTCCGCGCCATCGGACTTGTTACAGGCGCAGAAGCAGTTGTCGCGCACGGCGTTGAGCACGGACTGGACGGCCAAAGTCGCTGGCCTGCTCACCCAGGCGGTCAACAAACTGGTCAATATGCAATGACAGGGCGTCGATGGCTCGGCTTGTTGCTGTTACTGACGTTGGTTGGCTGCAAGACCGATCTATACAGCCGGCTGGATGAAGTCGAGGCCAACCGGATGATGGCGCTTTTGCTTTCGTACCGCATTCCGGTGGATAAGCAGCGCGAGAAGGACGGCATCACGCTGCGCGTCGACGAGGCGCGCTTTGTCGACGCGGTCGAGTTGCTGCGTCAGAACGGCCTGCCGGGCAAGCGGCTCGCCGGCATTGAAGACTTGTTCCCCAGCGGGCAGCTGGTGACCTCGCCCGAACAAGAGGCCGCCAAGCTGCGCTACGTCAAAAGCCAGCAGATGGAAAAAATGCTGGCCAATATCGAGGGCGTGATTTCGGCCGAAGTGTCGGTCGCGCCCAAAAACGCCGGCGATGATGCCGCCGCGGCACCGATGTCGGCGGCGGTGTTCATCAAATACAGCCCGACGGTGAATCTGGAAGCGCGCGAGTCGGAAATCCGCGCGTTGGTCAGCGATGGCATTCCCGGCATGGCGCCCGAACGGGTCAGCTTGGTGCTGCAACGGACACTGCTGCGCCTGAGCGACCCGCCTGAGCCCACGGCGTTCTTGCGTTGGCCGGTGGTCGCGGCACTCGTGGCATTGGCTTCGCTGGCCATCGGCGCCGGCGCGCTGCTTTGGCGCAGCAGGCGGGCGTCATGACGTCGCCGAGCGCCAGTCTGGCATTGTGGTGGCAACCGGGAAGACATATGGCGCCCGGCTGGTGGCGCCTCTTGGATTTGGCTGCCTGGCAGCCGGCCTATCAGGCGCATGCCGCGCTGCGGCCCGAGCTTGATCGACTCATTGCCGCGCGCTTGGGCCACGCCGGTGCGCCGCCGGCCGATGACGCGTTGGCCGACCGACTGCTGACCGACGCGGCCAGGCGCGACAGCTGGTGTCTGGCGCTGGGGTTGTGGGCGTTGCAATGTCCGGAGTATTTGCTGCTGCGCCCATTCCGCCAGACGCTGTCGCCCGCGTTGACCTTGGCGCAGCAAACGCAATTGCTGGCCCTGTTGCCCGCCGCGCCGCCGCGAACCGCCGTGCTCGCGCCCGCGCTGTTGCCCGCGGCGGCACGGCAGACCGGCGCCGCATGGCTTGCGTGTGCAGCCGAGCCCACGCTGGCGCTATGCCGCTTGCTGTGGCCGCCTGCGGCGCAGCCGGTGCCGGATGCGCCGGTGCGGCCGGTGCTGACGAAATTGGCGCGATGGCTGTGACCGCCAATCCATTGCAACTGGCGTTTCGATCGGTGCCATTCGCCTGGCCGCAAGGCGGTTGGCTGCCCGCCTCGGCGCTGGCCGATCCGTTGGCGTTGGCATCGGCGCTTGAGGCGGCGCAGGCGTCGCTGAGAGACTTGCATGCCGAGGCATCGGTCATGCGGCGGGAGATGGCGCGCGAAGCCGACGCCTCTCGCGCCGCGCTCCTGGCGCAAGCGCACGCCGAATGCGACGCGATTCGACAGCAGGCGCACCACGAGGCCGTAGCGGCCGCGGTGGAATGGACCGTGCAGGAAGCGGAACTGGAGCGGGCGCTGGCGCGTTCGCTGATGCAGCGCTGGCGGCCCCTGCTTGCGCGCGTTCTGCGCGCTTTGCTGGGGGAGAGCGATCTCGCCGCGGTGCTGCAAGGACGTCTGGAGCGGCAGGTGCTGGAACTGCTGCCGGCGGGGCGTGTGCGCTTGTGGGTGCCGGCATCGCAACGGCCGTCGGTGACGGCGCTGTTTGCCCATCTGCCGGCGGTGAGCGTGGAGGCCGACGCCGCTTTGACCGAAGGCCAGGCGATTTTGGACAACGGATTGGTGAAGGTATGGCTCGATTGGCCGGACTACCGTGATCGCCTGTTGCGGCAGCTGTCCGAGGAACAAGGATCACGCGAGGAGACGACGCATGTTTGAAACCGCTTCCCTGGCTAATTTGCCGCCGATGCGCGGTAGCGGCTCGCCGCCGGCCTCCGCCGCCATGGCGCCGGCGGAGGGTGAACCGGTGTCGGCGCAAGCCGCCGCGGCATTGGCGGCGTTTCAGAGCGATGCGTTATCGGAAACGGCGGAGGATGTCGGCTTCGCCCTGGGCGCGCGCCGCGGCAGCGAGATCGCGCGCCGCGTGAGCGCCGATCACCGGCGCGCCAAAGTGGCGACGTGGAAATTGGTGGCCGAATTGTCGTCCGTGGAGCCCGCTGTGCTCGACGGATTGCTGGCCGACGCCGACAGCTGGCTGCATGTGCCCAACTTGCAGGCGGCGTTGGCGCAATACACCAACGACCGGGGCCGCAAGGCGTTGATGCTGGCCGCCGCGCTGGCGCGCGGCGGGCTGACCTCACAACAGAAAGGCCGGCTCGAGGCCGCGCTGAGCGCGTTGCTGGATGAGGAGGATATCGCGCTGGCGTTGTTCGGCGCTTTGCACTTGGGCGTGCGCACACCGGGGCTACGCCAGGATCTGCATCGGCTTTACCTTTGCGCCAACGAGACGCGGCGGCCGCTGTCGGCATGGCTCGCCGATCTCGGCGAGCGCGACACGCGCCGGCAGCGGCTTTGCGCCATGATTCAGGTACTGGCCTTCGAGCTGTCAGTCAGCGGCGCGCCGATTGTCGGCAGCCACCTCGCCGCCGTGATCGGCGATTTACAACGGTTGTTGCAGCTCTTGGGCCTGGAAGGCCATTGCCACACCGCCGCCGCGCGGCTGGCCTGCCCGGCGGTCGATGGCGAGTGGCTGCTCGATTTTGCGGTGCGGCTGTCGGAGCAATTGTGGACCGATGCGGCATTGGTGGCGCAGACGCTGCCCCAAACGGCGCCGACCTACCGCTATCCGCTCGCGCGCACGCTGTATCAGCTCATCCAGGTGATGCCGACGCGCGCTTTCGTCGACGATGAACACCGCGAACGTGTGTTGTCCGCGCTGGCCGAATTGCGCGACCGCTACAGCGAATGACAAGGCTTTAGGAACCGGCCGATTTTTCTTATCGTTTGCGACGATAGAATCCGTCGCGTCATGGTTTCCCGCCATCAAACGGAAAAGTCGGATGAATGTTGCTGCGCCTATGCGTGTGCTGATTGTCGAGGATCACGGTCTGCTGGCCGATGGCGTGCGTTTCTTGCTTGAGCGGCAAGCCCGTTTTCAGGTAACGGGCGTGGTTGCCGATGGCTGCCAGGTCTATCAGGCCTGCTTGCGTTTGACGCCGGATCTGGTGTTGTTGGATCTCAGCTTGCCCGGCATGGACGGTATCGACGTCATTCGTCAACTGCGACGGCGCTGGCCGGCGCTGCGTATTCTGGTGTTTTCCGCCTCGGCGGGCGAGCACCGCTGCCGCGAAGCATTGGCGGCGGGCGCCATGGGCTACGTGTTCAAGCGCAGCCATCGGCAGGTGCTGCTGGATGGCTTGGCCCAGGTGGCCGCCGGCCGGCGTTATGTCGATCCGGCGCTGGGCGGCGAGCCGCTCTCTTGGCGACCGGCGCAAGAATGCAATGAACTGCCGGCGCGGTTGACGCTGCGCGAGCGGCAAGTGCTCAAGCTGATTGCCGAGGGGCGCCGCAACCGCGAGATTGCCGAGCAGTTGTCCGTCAGCATCAAAACGGTGGAGACGCACCGCTTCAATTTGATGCGCAAACTCGACGCGCACAATGCCGCCGAGCTATCCACCTGGGCGCGCCGCATCGGTTTGCTGGAGTGTTGATGGCGGGTGGGGAGT
>NZ_JAFAND010000156.1 GCF_019232825.1 Paludibacterium sp.
CCAGAAGACGCCCGCCGGCGTGCCCATCATCAGCTGATCGCCAAACAATTCGAAGCAGCTGGCCAGCCAGCCGGTGAAGCGGCACCATGCGCCGTGCACGGTGTTTTGCACATACTGATAGGTGCCGGTAGTGGCCGGCACATTCACGATGAACTTGTTGCCGATGGGGTGCAGGATCAGCTGCCAGCCCTGATTCCCGGAGTAGAGCTGGACGTCGGTATTCACTAGGTTCACGATCTTGTCCGAGAGCGCGTCGTTGCGCTGCGAGCGATCGGTCAGCAGTGCCTGCGACATCGGATAGACGCCGTCGGCACTGATCACGGCCACATCGGAGCCAATGCGCGCATAGCAACGCCTTCCAACTGGTCGCCCGATCCGGAAGGAGCCCTGTAGGAACCAGCTAGAAGCATAGGACGGATCGGTGCCGGTGAATAGAAGTACCTCGCCTTCGCTGGTGATGAAGGCCGCGCGCTCATCAATCCCGCCAGCATTGTCCACGGTCCAAGTAATCATCGCCATCAGGTAGCCGCCCAGCTTCGTGTACATGCTGAAATCGAGCTGCGATGCCGCGCCGCCTATCGAGTTCAAGGGAAGGAACCAGGCGCGCATCGAGTTCTTCTCGATCAGGAACACGCGGCCCTTGAAATTGTTCAGATGGATGATGTTCGACGTGGTGATGCCGGTGATCGCGATGGGCGCGCTCACGCCAGTCACCGTCTGCCAAGTGGTTCCGTTGAACAGCTGGATGCTGTCCGCGCCATTGGCGCACATAAGGTACTGGCCGCCGCCGGCCTGCACGTTTAGGTGCTGCCACCAGTCGCTGGTCTGCCCGGAGACAGAGGGAGCTGGCAGCGCGCCGGCGGAGGTCACATCATAGATATTCCCGTTGGCGGCGGCGAACAGCTTGCGCACGCCGCTGGGCGGGGAGTAGCACATCAGCGTCTTCACATTGAAGCCGGCCTGCTGCACCCATGCCGAATAGCCATTACGCACGGCGACATTCGACGGGCTCGGGAACCAGTTGTCCAGCACTGGCGCGTCTGTTTCGGGCATCTGTGCCAGCGCATCGCGCGCATTTAGACCACCGACAGGAGCAGGAATGGACCGCTCAATGGCGATCTGCTGCCGTTGCTTGGGACGATTTGCCATTACGTGATCCCATATCCCGTATCGGGAATTTGCTGCGTGGACAGCAGGCGGATGCCCGAGGCGCTATGGTCAAGTTGCAGCGCAGGGGCCGAGGCATCGCGGCCAAGCTCGCGCGTCAGCACTGATTCGTAAAGCGCATATTCCTCGGAATAGTCCAAGCCTTTGGCGCGCTTATAACGCCACAGCATCCCGAGGATCATGGTGTCATCCGGCAGCACATAGATATCGGTGTCGGCGGTAAAGGCCGTCTTTGCTGAGCCGTCCGCACCCGTTGCGAAGGCGGTCGAATAATACTCGTACACCAGCAGGTTGCTGTCGTACGGAATCGGGTCAAGATAGAACGCGCCCAGCATGATGCGGAAGCGCCGGCGCGGCCCGGTCGGCGATAGGCCGGACTTCAGCGACTGCCATTCCTGCGGCGTCAGCGGTCCAAGTAGCGGCCAGCGGAAGCCGCGATCCCAAGGCGTGCCAGCGATCATATAATCGTAATCGCTCGGCAGCGGGTAGGACTCTTGGCCGAACGCCATGGCAACATTGCTGTTGTCCATGCTGGCGGTATTACTGACAGTGATGCTGGACCCGTTCACGGCGGTGACGTAGGTCGGATAGGAGAAGCCGGTGGCATTGGAGCCGCCTGACGTGGACAGCACCCAACCTACCTTTGGCGCCTGGGTCGGGGGCGTGCCAATGGTGATCACATTGCCGTTTTTGCTGTACGAGCAGCCGGGTATGACGCCCGTACTCTGCACCTGAAACACGTTCTCCTTGCGCAGCTGGCCCCAGCCGCCGGAACCGTTGGTGCGCGCGCGGCACTCCTTGGCTTCGCGGTTGGCCAGCGCCAGCATCTGCACAGCGGTGCTGTCCTGCGAATTGACGACGGATGCTGGCGCTGGCAAGCCCATCTCACCAAGCGCGGCCGTCATCATTTGCAGGATTGTCAGCTTGGCCATGTTATGCGCTCAGGATAGTGTAGAACTGAGTGGAGCTGACGCAGCGAACTTCAAGCGATTTGCCAGCTGCCAGGCTGAATGCCGTATTAGCACCCAGAGCGTTGATCTGGCCGCTAACAGGTGGATAGACCGACAAAGCATTAGCGCCACCATTGAAGAAGAACTGCGTGTCGCCAGGACCTGCTGCTGGGCCTTGGAAGATCACAGTACCAGTGGAAGCCGCAACGGTTGCGAAGACGTTGGTATCAGCCGTAGCAGCCAATGCAGTTGCCTGAGTGCTGCCAGTAGCAACAAGGCCGGTTGCTACATCAGCGCCAGCGATTTGCTGCGCGGCGGATGGTGGCACGCCAGCGCCGACCATTTTGGTGGTGCGATTGCTCATGATTTATTCCTCTTTCGGTTTGCGCTTGCTGGCGGAAAGCTCAGCAAATTGGCGCTTGAGGGTTTCGATTTCCGAGCGCAGATGCTCGTTCTCTTGTTGAAGCGCCATTGCAGCAACGCCTTTTTTGCTTTCCACCAACCAGATTTGCGCTTTGTCGCGCATTTCACGCGCGCCCATGAAGCTCAGAGCATGGTCAGCCATTTCTGCTAGCTGTTCGACAGTGTGAATGCCAAGGCCTTTTAAGGTGAGCGCCATCGAACGAGTCATGGGCCCCCATTCGGTCAGCGGCATGCCAGTCTGCACCTGAATAGCCTGCTGTTGGAATGCGGCCCATTGCTGCGGCCAGCGCTGCGGGTCGGATGGCTTCGTATCGCTGCCTTTCATATCGACAGGGCGATACACTTTCTTGGTATTGTCACCAGGGAAAAGAATGCTCACATGCGGGATGTCCTTGTAGACAGGATGACCAGCCTGATCGGATTCATGACCCTGAAGAATGGGTTCCATTATGAATTCGACATACAGACCTTTGTCATCGCCGTGTGTCACATGGAGCTGATTTCCGCTTTTATGCACGGTGGCGGTTGCAAATTCTGACATTTCGCTATTCCTTAAAAAAAGAACCCCGCCGAAGCGGGGCCAAAGTGGCTACTGCTGGGGAAAACTTAGGTAATCGCGCCCTGAGCGAGTGGGAACGTACCCCAGATCACGGCGACGTTAGCAGGTAGCGTGATGGTGCCGGACGTGCCGGAACCAAAGGTTGCGCCAGCTGCAGAAGCATATTGCGTACCCTGCATCTGCTTGGAGGCAACCGCGCTTGGCGTCACCGCGCCGCCAGTCGAGGAACCGCCGCTGACTGCCCAGTAAGTCTGATTGCCGATGGCGGGAGCTCCAGCGGTATAGCAGACCATCGCGCCGCCGATCTGGAACCAGGCATATTGGCCGCCAAACGGATTGCTTGGGATAGAACTGGTGGTGGTGGCTAGGGCATTGGACAGCGCCACGCCCAGGGAAAGGCCCGAGTTTGCTGCGCCGGTCCAGACCTGCGCTTGCAGGATCAAATTGCCAAACGTGTCCTTGGCATGCACGAACTGCACAACCTGGCCAGCACCGATACCAGGAACATACGTGCCGACGGTAGTAGCGCTGACGGTGGGGATGTTCGGATTGGTCGGGTTAATCACATTCGGATTGTTCGGATTCCACCGAGGATCAGTGAACGTCGCTACCGAGAAGGTCAGAGTGGTCGTCGAGGGAACGGTGGCCACGGTAAAGATGCCGTTGTAACCAATCGGCAAAGCACCAGCGATTTGGATCACCGAGCCAACCGACAAGTTGTGTGCAGAGCCGGTAGTCATAGTCGCCGTGCTGCCGGAGATAGTGATCGAGCTGATCGTTTGCGCCGTGATGGGCGCAACTTGGGCGAATGTTGCAATTCCGCCCCCGAATACCGGGTCCACCATGTCTGCAAAGACGGACGGATAAGCATAGCGACCCATCTTACCTGTAGACGTTCCTACCAGCGAGTAGGCGCCCCCGCCTGCGTTATCGACCGTGTACGGATCGACTGCGCCAAGCAGGTTATCTTGAAATGAGAAAGCCATTTTCTTGCTCCTTAAAGTTAAGGGTTTGCGACCGCTTAGGCGACCAGCACGCCCTGCAGGAAGGCATTGGACATAGTCATGTTGCCGGCGAAGCCGATTAGCTTGACCATGGCATCCTGATTGACGGCGTAACGGTCGTCGCCAATCGGCACGAAGTTACGCGCAGCAGCCGGGCGGAAGTAGATGTAATCCGTATTCAGGAAATACATCGAGTTCGTCGGCGCGCCGCCGCCATAACCACCATCCAATACGACATCGGCGTTCATATACTTCAGGGCGTTGAAGCCCGCCATGGCCGAGTCTTCTGATGTGATGCGCTGGATGGCTTGCAGGCTTTCCAGATACAGGCGGTAGTAGTTGTTGTCAGCTACGATCAGATCAGGCTGATCTGCGCCGCGAACCAGCTTCACAAACAGACGGTTCATGTAGGACTGAATATTGGCTGCTGTCACAGACGAGCCGCCGTCAGTGACGCCCGAGAATTTCTGGTTGCGCCAGAACGACCAAGCCGAGCGGTCAATGCCGCCGATGGTGCCAGTGGTAGGCGAAGACGAGATCAGCAGCTGCAGGCCACCGATTTGACGGCCGCCGTCAGCGGTGCCATCGCTGTAGCAGTCGAGAGCGATGTTGTTGACCAGGGTACGTTCAGCGTTGCCGATGCGCGATTCCAGCAGGTCGATGATCTGTTCTTCGCCCGAGTTTTGGATTTCTTCCAGGCCCGAGATCGAGATTGCTACCGCCGCCTGGGCGTAGTTGTACTCGGAAGAGGTGAACACATCGGATGGCGAAATGTTCAGCGCCTCGTAGCCCGAGTAACGCTTGAACGTGCCGTTTTCGGCGTATTCCATTTCTTGCACGATAGTACGGCCGCCGTTGACAAGCTTGACCTTGCCCTTTTTCTTAATGCGGTTCAGCAGTGCGTTGTTTTTGGACACGTTATCGGCCAGTTTCCCGGTTCGATTACGCAGCGTGGTGGTGACAATTTCAGTCATCGCGGTGGATGGGTTGATGAGAGACATGCTCTGCTCCTATGACGTAAAGTTAGAGGCGGCCACTGTGTTCGCGCAATGCGGCACGCAGTTGGTCACGCAGGGAGGCATTTGGGTCAACAGTTCCAGGCATGGCAGATCCAGCCGGTGCGCCAGTGACCGAAACACCCGCAGCGCGGGCCTTTTCTGCTTTTGCCCGGGCCTCTGCCTGCTTTTGCTGTTCAGTCTGTTGAACAGACTGCTGCATCAAAAGTGGACGGATATCGGGACGCGCCCAGCAGGCCATGTCGTAGGCTTCCTGCAAATCCTTGGCCCGCCCTGCACTCATCAGCGCGGCCATTTCAGAGCGCACATTTGAGAAGTAGGTGTTCTTCGGATCAGAGGCGAAGCGTTCGATTTCGGCTTTCAGCTGTGCTTCTGCTTGCGCCTCAGCGTTTTGGCTGCCCTGGCTAATCTGCTGCTGGAGTTGCTGAAGCTGCTGTTGCAGCTGAGCGACTTGCGGCGGAGTTTGCTGGGCACCTTGGCTAAGGCGGTTGAAAATTCCTTGCATGTTTACACCGAACTGGTTGGCCAGCTGGATGAACATTTGTTCTTTCTGTTCCGGGCCAGCGGCACGAAGCGTGTATGCGGTTTGCAGCAGACTCTGCACTGCGCTAAGAGGGTCACCACCTTCCGCCCGGATCATAGGTAGATATGGGGTCACCAGATCATTGAAAGCTTTGCCTGCCTTGCGCTGATCGTCCTGCGCGGTAAAGCCCTTATGCACCTCGGCTTCGCGACGGTTGATCTCTGCCTGAATATCGGCAGGCAACTCAGCGAACTTGGCCTTGGCTGCTGGAGACCATGCATCGGGTGCCTTGATCTGCTCAACCTGCTGCGTTGCACCGGTTTGCGGCTGCTCTTGCTGCTGTTGCTGTTGATTGACTTTTTTCTCAGGAGTCTGCTTTTCTGCTGGATTTGCCGATGAGACTTGCTCTTGCTGCTGTTCTTGGTCTGCCTTGGCGAAACGCCCTTGTTCATCCCGCTGGCGTTCGGCAACTTCCTTGCGGGCTGCATCAATCGCGCTACGCAGGTCATCGCTGGAGCTTTCGGCTTCTTGGCCGGTTTGGCTCTCGATTACTGCATCATTGGTATCCATCAGGCAAAGCCTCCAATAAAAAAGCCGCTCTACGCGGCTTGGTTGTCAATTCTTGTACTTTGGAAGTACTTCTTGCACTGCCTTTTTCAGTTCCTGGCGCACATTAAAGTCGCCTTTGACCTCGCGTTTACTGGTGTCGGGCATTTCGTTGCCGACTTCCACGTAGCCGTTTCGTTTGAGGTATTCGCGGTGGCTGCTGCGGCTGGTAATCATCGGCGCGGTGCCGGTTGCCACATCAATGCCCATTGCCTGGTATGGCGCGATATCGGCAATCACTGCTGGAGCGCAGATTTTGCGATGCATCAGCTCGCCGCAGCATTGCGGCAAGTCTTCATTCATGCGCGCCACTGAGCGGTAAATGTCTTGCTCCTCGCCGCAGGTATCACATATCAGGCGATAGATGGGCATGTTAGGCCTTGGGCAGCACTTCAAAGGTATAACCTTCGAGGATTAATAGGTCTGCTGTTGACACAAGTTGCCCATTAATTTGTGCAACCTTGTCGGTGCTGAAATCAATATTGAAGCGCCCAGGAGCACTGGCAGAAGGGCTTCCGTCATTTGAGTAGCCTGGCGCGACTTGTATATTTTGAGAGCCACGATTACGTAGTGTTTTCAAGACCCCGGTGCCCGCATTCGCAGTTGAGAACGAAATATTCGAGGCGATTTCAGTCCCTGACACGTAAAAGCCGTGATTGACAGAGCTTGTGCCGCCTGCGTTGCGCCCTACCAAGTAAGTAACACGGAGCGCCCCATTGCCGCCCATGGATCCCCCTGGGATTGGCACGGAGGCCAGCGTCACCTGTGCCGTACCACTGGTATAAGCACTCGGCGCGATCCCGGACGGAGTGATGGTCGCGGCGGCATCCAAATACAGCTGGCATGCCGTGGTGCTGCTAAAGGTAGCGTAATACAGATTCGCAGCCAGACCGGCTTGAGCGAAACAGTATACGCGCACTATACCGCTCGGCTGGTACGGCAACGCAGTAAGGCCAGTGATCGCGCCGGTCGCGGAAATGTTGGTGGCCGCCGACAGCAGAATGACCGGAACAGCCGACTGAGCCAGAATGTAGGGAGAAGTCAGCACCGGCTGAGTCGCTGGGCCAGTATCCACTATGCCTAATTCGGGCGCCACAATGCCGATCGCGGCAGCTTTGTACTTGTCTGGGACTGGTGCGAGTTCAGACATTTGAATCTCCTTCTGCCGCGCGTGCGGAGTTCATTTGGGCGGCGTCCAACGTGGCGCTTGCGCCAATCTCTGCCACCTCGATAGCGGCGGCGCCTTTTAGGTGCTGCAAGATGACCTGCATATTTCGGTCAGCCTGAGCGGCGCGTTCTTCCATCACCATGCGCAGTTGTTCGTTGCGCTGCTCCTGGGCCTGCTCAATGGCTTTGTAGTGCGCTTCCATTTTTGCCTGAGCCTGGGCCTGCTCCTGCTGGGCTTGCTGCTGTTGTTGGGCCACCCAAGCGTCAAGCTTGGCCTGGAACATTGCCAGCTGCTGCTCGCCTTGTTGGCGCTGTTGCTCAAGCTGCGATTCCTGCTGGCGCTTCTGCTGATCGGTCTGCGCTTTAATCTGCGCCACTTGCACAGAAGGATCAGGCTTCGGCGGCTGCGGCTGGTTAGCTTTTGCCACAAGCTTATCCATCGCCTCTTGAAATGCCGATTCAGTCGGCCGACCGACGCGGTAAGAGCGCAGCACGAACATGAATGTCTCTGCCATGGCCGGTGCCAACTCGGGCGCGTTCTGCATGGCCTGCTCGGCGCCTTGCAGGAGCTTTCCTACGACTTCAGCGAATTCCAGGCGGCTGGTGCGCTCCTGCTGCTCATCCTGAGCAATCGTGGAATCGGTTTCAATGTCAATGCGGAAAGAGCGATGCGCATTATCGCGTAGCAGCGCCTCAATTTGCTCCCAGCTGGGCTGCTGCAACAGTTTGAGCTTCTGCGGATCAGATGGCTGTGGAGGTTGGCCTGCCATCATCTGCGCACGCTGCGGATCGATCTGACCATTTTGCACCATCTGTTGCAACTGCTGAGAGCGCTGCTGGAATGCTTGAGCGGCCTGAATCTGCTGCTGGAGCATCATTTTGTCCTGCTCAGTCAACAGGTCGACCCCGGACATTACCTTGATCGTGTCGAGCGAAAAATGCTCACAGATAATCTCCCCCATGATCTTAATCAAATCGCGGGCAAAGTTCTGCACGGCGCGCTGCATGTCTTTCAGCCGCACACTGGCATAGTTCGACTTGATCTGCTGAGCCGTTGCGGTTTCTTCTGGGTCGCTAGCGCCGCGCAGAAGGTCATTCAGGCCAGAGATCTCCCACAGGTCTTGCTTAACCTTATCACGAGCATCGTAAAGCTTGAGCAGCACATCGGCAACTACGCTCACGTCGAGAAGCTGCACAGCGCCTTGAAGGCCGCCTTTTTCAGCAAACGCGGCCCATGCATCAACTGGGACGAGGCGGTTGTCAACGCCCTGGTTCAGCAGCTGAGCAAGCGCCGGCACGGACGAATCGTACACGCCGACGACTTTGAGTGCCTTTGTCAGCATGGCGATACGCGCTGTGACACGATCCAGCTCCCCAGCCTGATCCGACCACATGTAATAGTCGGCCACTGGGATGACGGAATTGCTTGTCGTAGTACCTTGCAACGGCAGAGGGCAAGGCCAGAAATCCTCAAGGTGAAGCGGGTCATCGCGCACATCAATTACTTCCTGCATGCCGCGATGCAGCCAGATCACACGCTTATTGCGCTTATCCCAAATCTCGTAAATCTTGGCCTTGAACTGCTTATTCTCGCCCGAAACCTCGTTCGGCGTGTCGCCCCGCATGGCTTCCTCTGGCTTCTCATCCAGCGGAATTTGATATCCTTTCTCGTCGCCAAAGCGCTTGCACAGCTCATCGCGGTCAAGGTAAGCAATGCGCCATACGGCCGGAACTTCTTGCCAGGTTCGCGCTACAATATGCCCGAAATCGGTCCAAGGGACGAAATCGGGGATTGCTTCTTCCCACGTCACCTCTTCCACTGGCGTATCGTCAGATACCTGCGATGCATCATCAGCAGGCGGTATTGCTTTGATGTATGGCATGTAGCGCACCCATGTCACACCACGCCCGGGAAGCAGCCGATCCAAGACAGCCTGGCGCATGATGTCGCCAAAACGCTTTTTCTGGATCGTATAGTTCAGGCACCGCTCAAGCACGTCAGAGGCAACCCGACCCACTGGGTCTTGGTCCTTAAAGCGGCGTTCGACTTCGGGCTTAGGGTCTTTTGCATAGAGAGCTGGCGCTAACGTCTGGATATTCGACCAAAGCACGTTATATTGAACCTGCGTACTGGTTTCCTCACGCTTTTCAGAGGTGTAGCGCTCAAGCACGCGTTTGCCCACGCGATGGAACTTCATTGCCTTGCGCTCGTAGCGCTCGATTTCAAGCACCCAGCTTGATTGCAAGCCGCGCTTATCTAGCTGGGGATTAGCGATATTGCTAGCTTCTTCGCCAGGCGACTGGGTTACTGATTCCATACTTAGCACCGGAACCATTTGTTAGCGGTGGCCGACCAGCAATATGCTGTACCAAGGGCATTCGCCGCAATCGTCGTGATAGCGCCAAGAATTGAACCTGCTGCAGAATTCAATGTGAGCGCCGTCACGATCTGGCTGCAAGCGATCACCACTCGCTGACCATCAGAAGCCGCAGGAAGGGTGATGGTCAGTGTGGCAAGGGTCCCAGCAGGGTCAATGATCACAAGCAGCTGATTTCCGTTAAAGCCGGGTATCGTCACGGTATTGCCGGTTGCAGGCTGCGCATAATATGGCGTCGTGACAGTCAAACTGCTGGACCCACTGCGGGTAGTTCCGGTCACGATCCTTCTCCCACGTAAAAGTCACCGGTAGCCGTGCCAGAGCGCGTAATAGCGCTGACCCATTTTGCGGTGTCATTGGGGATGGATACGGTGTAATCACAGCCAGGGCCAGCCCAGCACGCCGTGGTGACGCCGGTAGATGGCAACGTAGCGACTGCGGCCGCTTGCGTGTCAGCGATGGCAAAGAAGAAACCAGTGGTGCTTTCGTTCACCACGCGCAGGGTATTGCCTGCAATTGGCAGCTGCGCGGCACTCGATGCAGAGGTCGTCACACTTACCGAGACCACTTTTGCCTGAGCGGGGAATAGGTTTTCAGTCTGGGCCATCTTAGTATCCGTCGCTTTCTCGTGTTTGGTGATGTTGCGGCCAGAAAATCTCGTTTGCGGTCATGTCTTCAAGGAAGCGCGGCCGCTGATCCTTTGGGGCTGGAGGCTTGGCCATTTCCATGACCTGGCAGCCATAGCTAAATGCGTCGCTTGGGTGGCTGGCCCAATCATGGGCCGGCTCCTTGCTCATTGTCTTGGTCTTGCTGTCGTAATCGTAGTGCCAGCTGGTGAGGCCGCTGATACCATCCGCACATTCCAACTCATCAAAGCGGCAGCGCTCAATTACCCGGCGCGCAGCGTTGACCCGGTCTGCAATCTTAGTCTGCGGCACTACATGCACTCGCTGAGCTCCGAATGCCTTCAGGAAACGTTCCATCGGGCTTTCTTTCGTGGCGAATGTCTTATTCCTGGCATCGTGTGGCAACCAGATGGCGCCAAGTTCCATACTCCGCTTGGTCAGATATTCCTTTAGCTCCTCGATCCATTCATCGGCATCGAGGCCAGAGCGCCCGGTATAGCCCACCAAGCCATAGCCGTCAAGGCGCGGCTGCCAGAACCACCAGCTGGCGGTATCGCGGAAGCCAAGGTCGGAGGAAATGACGATGGGCGCACCATTCGGATCATAGACTTCACCGTCTTGGATGCGACCAGTTTGTCGTGCCCGGCTTACCCAGCGGCCCAGCACAGCGCCAAGGATCGCAGCATCGAAGCTGCACATGTATTCCTGGTCAAACATCGCTTGACCCATCTCCGGGCCGAATTCAGCGATATAGGCTAGTCGCTCAATCTCTAACTGTGTCGCATTGAATACCTCAGTGTCATGCGCCGTTAGCAGCTGAGCGAAGGCGCCGGGGGCCTTGCGGGCAGCATTGAATGTATCGTGCGCGTGATTCTTTCCGCGCGGCGTAGTGATAAAAATCTGCCACCCGTTGTTCTCGGCAATGATCGGGCGCAAATAAGCGCGGGCTGATGGATCCGCCAGCGCCCATTCGGAATATACGATGCCGGCTGGCGTCGAGCCCACAAGGCTGTTGAAGTTGTCCGAGCCGACAACCTGCCATGTCGAGCCATTCTTGAACTCGATCTGCATCTCGTGGTTGCGCGTTGCCCTGCGAATCTCCAGCGGAAATGCTTCGTCAATCCGCTTTTTGCCACTATGCGGATTAACTGCGTCCCAAATCGCCTTACGCGCCTGGCCAGCCTGCGGCAACATGTGCCAATAACCTGCCACACGTTCAAAAGCTGCGCAGGCTGTGCGGTGCAAGCTGATTTCGTCCTTGCCGCTTCTGCGATGCCAGATTAGCTCGGCATGCCTTCCGCCGTTCTCCAGATACTGCCATGCAGCCATTTGATAGCTGCGAGGCGTCCACCCATTAGGCAGAATTACCCGGGCCAAAGCGGCGAATCTCCACTGTAATGGTGCCATCATCGCCAGTGCCCTGGATTGTCATCGGGAGTACCTTCCCAACCAATGACATGAAGGCAACGGGATTCTTATCGGCTTGGTCAACCAGATAATCCATGCCGCCCTTCTTGTCGAGCGCGCCGAGAATCATTTCCTTCAGCGCCATCGTCGTCTTGTTCGGAACCCCCTTGGGGCGGCCTGGTCCAGCACCCATTGCAGCAGCACCAGTGGGTTTTCGTTTGGTTTTTTTTACCGTTTCCATTTTTTATTTGCTTCCCTTTCGGGTGGAGCATCCAAAAAAATACCCCGCAGGGCGCGGGGCTAAATTTCAAACAGGAGGAGAATTCTTGCAGACGCCGCTGGCTCCCATAGCGGGAACCGGCCACGCTGACTAGCGGAAATAAATTGTTACCGGCAATTTTAGGCAGCAGATTTACCGTTGTCAACGAGACTTTTTATTTTTCCGTGTGCGAACGCCAATTTTTCCTCAAAGACAGTTGTTGGTCTAGCTGCGTAACCCATCTTACGGCAAATGAAGTCGTTGTGCTGCTGCCTGATATATTTCCACCATAGCAACAATCGCCATTCAGTCTCAAGAAAGCGCATCATCTTCTCGATGAGGACAGCATCGTCATTGTCGGTGGTGTCGCGCACTGTATGGCCTGACCAAACGTTCCCCAGCGCAGCGCGGCGCATGCTTTCACAAACTGCACCGGTCATGGAGGCTGCTGGGCGTGGGCCTGAAGCGGTGGCCCAGCGCGCCCAGTTCTCCAGGCGCATTTCTATGGTTTTCGAAGTTGTCATTATTTTGATTTATTCCCGAAAGGAATGTGAAATTGGACCTTATGAAAGTCAACTTTTGGCTTTCCATCAGGGCCGCGCACGAAGGTCTTTTCTTCGAATACGACGGTTGATCGCGTCGTCGCACCAGTAATCCGGGTGGCCAGGGTTGGCCTGGTTGGCGAACGGATCAGGGTGCAGTTCGCGCCAGCGCTCATCGGCGCGGCGGCAGTAGGCGGCGAACATGCCCACGGCGAGGCACAGGACGACACCCAGAATGAGCAAGCACATGATATGGCGCAGACCCTCGTCGGTCAGCAGGTATTCAGTGAAGTCCATGATTTTCCCCTTAGCCAATGGATGGGATGGCGGCGCGCTGGGCCTGCAGGCGCGCGTACAGCGTTTCGCGGTATGGGTCGATACGCAGCGGCGTAAAGACAGGCGCGCGGTCGGCGGCACGCTGCATTCCGGCCAACTGGGCTTCCGTGGGGATCATGTAGGCAGTGCGGCCGATGTAGTCGCCCTTGTGGATCAGGCCACGCGCTTGCAGGCTTTCCAGGATAGGGGTCAGTGCGGCAGTCTCGCAGCGCAGCGAGAGTGCCATGTGGCATGGCCGGGAGTTGACGCCTTTGCGACGGGCCAGGTAGTGCATGACCTGCTCTTCTGTTGGGATTTCCTTCGGTGCTTCAGCTTTGGACGGCTTTTTCATCTTCTTCTCCTTGTGGTGGGACTGCAATTTCTTCCTGGCGCGCCTGTGAGCAGGCAAAGCGCAGAGTGTCTTCCAGCCGGTACAGCCACTTTTGCAGCGATTCGTGATCGCCGCGCAGCAGGTGAATGGACTGGTTCAGGCGGATTTCCTTGGCGGCGGCTGCTTCAAGCTTGTCCCAGTCGCGCTCGCCGCCGCGCGCCCGGATGGTCTGCGTGATCTTCACCAGCCAGCCTAGGCGCTGCAGCTCGTTGGTGATTTCGTGCGCGCGGCCCGGCTTGCAGCCAAAGTGCAGGAAGCAGTAATACTTTGCGCCGTGGTCCCATCCAGCTGTGCTGTTGGACATGGTGCCAAAACAAGGGCATCCATTTGCCTCGCAGAATCTGTTGTGGGTATTCTGGTCGGTCATTATTCGATATCCCAGAATGGCAGCAATGGCACCATGATGTTTTGCAAGCGCATCATCAATGACCAATAACGGCGGCTATGACCCTCATAAGAATCTTCCCAAGCTGCCTCGCGCAAAATTCTGGCCGCTCGATGGAGGTCATTATTCTTTCTTTCTCCTTCGCTTTGCAGGCGCTCCCAAGCATCACAGCGCGCCGCATATGCATCTCCGGTATACATCATTCAGCCTCTGGAGGTGGAAGGGTTTTAGGACGGAAGGCGACCAGAGCTTCCAGCGCGCCGGGCGGCGGGTTGCTGTGGCCCAGCTGCGGCGCGGCGGCGGGCGCCCAGGTCGAATTGAGCAGCCCCAGGCGAATGCCTTCCTCGCGTACCTCGTTCTGCTGCTCCAGCGTGCCGCCGGGGGATACCCAGTGGCGCGGCGGCCGGTTCGCCAGCTTTTCCTGGGCCACCAGACGGTCGTAGGCAGCGCGGAATGCCATGCGTGCAGCGTTCATATCCGGGCGCGGCTGGTCAATGAACTGCGCAGCAGCTGCCAACGCGGACGCAGTGACTTGGTTCAGGATGCCCGGTTCAGTTTCAAGCTTTGGAACCTGCGCCCATGCTTCGTCGGCGCTGATCCACTGCACTGGCTCGCGCTTCTCGATCTGCTCGCGGATATCGTTCGGGACCGGAGTGAACGTGCCTTCGCGGCAGTGCGCCGCCAGCGCGCCGCTGACTTGCTCCAGCGAGTAGTGTTTCACAGCGTTGAAAAACAGCGCCTTGCTGCCAGCGCTTATCACGCGCGCCGCCGGGGTCTTGCCCAGAAGGTCATAGGCAGCGTCCAGCAGCTCGCTGAAAGCCTTGAAGTCTTCATTTTGCATTAATGGTCCTCGCTTCGTCGTCGTCGGTGGTGATGCCGAGAAGGCGCATTGCATCCTCGGTGTTCTGCTGGCGCTGGGCGTCCAGGTCATGCACTTGCGCGCGTGGCGGCATGTTGCCGCGCCCAGAAGTCGCCGCGCTTTCCTTGCGCACCCAACTGCGCCAAGTTGCGGACCAATCTGCTTTCCGGCCAGCAGAGCCAGCCTTGGCGATCCAGTAATCGTAGAAATTCGTAGCCACCAGAGAAGGCCGTAGGTCTGGACGCTCGGTTTTGCAATACTCGATATCAGCCTCAGACGGCCTCCAGTCGGCAGGCAACCGGGTTCCGGTTGCAGAAGCCTTTGACTTTGCCTTTTGTGGTTCTTGGTTCTTGGTTTCTGGTTCCTGGTTATTGGTTATTGGTTTATGGTTAGTTGAAGTGCCGTTATACGGCTGTTCAACGGATGTACCAACGACCGTTGAATTCCCGTTGAGTGCCTGTTGCTTTCTCGCTGCCCTTGCCGCTGCCGAAGCCCTTCCAGCGATAGCTCTCTGGCTATTGGATTTTCGGTAGGCATCAAGTTCATCTTCGCACCTTGCGTGAAACCAGCCGGTAGGTGTTGACACAAAAAACTCGTCCAGGATGGCCAGAACAGCAGACTTTTCTTCTTCAGAACGGGCAACAATTTTGCGGCAGAGCGTCGCGATATCGGCTGTCAAAGGCTGTTCGGTGTCGTAGTAGACGAACATCAGGTCAAGGTAGACGCTGCGCTCGATACGTGTCAGATGCCGCGTGGCCCGGTCAAAATCCCCGATGTGATGGGAATAGTAGTTCATCAAAGCACTTTCTGGAGAGGCTGGGTAGTAAATCCAGCAAGACGTAACCCCGGACGAGAGAACAGGCTTGCGCCTTTGTCGCTCCAGAAAATGCTCTGTGTGATTTGCATGATTTGCGCTCTAGTCTATGGGTGCCGGATTACTAGCCCAGCAGTGAAATTCTTATCCTACGGCAGAGTTTCGTCAAGGACTTTCTTGCGTTTTTACATTGTTTTGGTGAAAAAGTGCAGCCATCCAGCCGCAACCCTTCGCGTCCAGCTTCTCGCGGCGGTACGCGCGGCGTGCCGATGCGTTCTTGATGTCGCGGTGGCGGCCAGGGTGCTTCTTTTCAAAGCGAGCCAGCATTTCGGCCTGCGTGAACGTGCGCGGCTCTGGCTTGTCGTTGCCTGGACCTGCGTGGTAGACCATCTGCTTTGCTCCCTGGCTGCGCCGCCAGCCGCCGATGTGGATTTCACCGGCAATGTGCATCTGCTTGAGCCAGTAGCGCGTGCTGCCGCCGCTGGCTCCGGACTTCTTCGCCACCTGCTTGATGGTGCCAGGCAGGGCATCAAAGACGGCTTGGCGGACGGATGGGCGGCCTATCTTGGACATGACTGCAACTCCTTCAGCTTTTGCTTGTAAAGCGCCTTGATACGCTGGCAATCCTCGACGGTGTACTTGACCGGCGCACGATCCTGCTCAAGCCATT
>NZ_JAFAND010000086.1 GCF_019232825.1 Paludibacterium sp.
CAGCTCTACCGCATCGTCAAGCATTTGCAATTTGCGGTGCGCAACGTTTTCGATGTTACGAAACCGTTTGGGGCTAGCCCCTTCGTAAAGTGCTAAGGTGTCGGCACACCGGAATGAGCGAATCGTCATGGTTACAATAATATAACGGATACCGTTAAATGCAAGCCGTTATGGCTGTCAGTGACGAGGTTATGCTGCGATCAGGCGAAACGATCCGCTTCCCGCTCGAAGCGCGCAGCCAGGAAGGCGCACACGGTTTGTACCGCCGGATCGTTGCGTTCTGTGCCGCGGGTGACCAGCCATAATGGGCGCGACGGCGGCCGGGGCGGCAAGGCACAGGGCTTGAGCCGTGGATAGTGGCGGGCGACGAAGTGCGGCAGCAAGGCAATACCCACGCCGGTTTCGGCGGCCGCGGCTTGCGCGAGCTGGGTATCGGCGCGCACGGCTAGCCGGGTCAACGGGTAGTGTTGTTGCAGCCACTGCGCTTCCGGCAGGTGGGCGTGGCTCTCGCTGAAACCGACGAACACCGGCGCTTGCCCCGTGCCGAGCCGCTCCGGCCAAGCGGGCAGCGCATAGAATCCAAAGCCGATCTCCGCCAGCGGGCGGGCGATCACCATGCCATCCTGTGGGCGGTCCAGACGTAGCGCAATGTCCGTCTCGCGGCGCTCCAAGCTGACTTGGCGCACATCCGACGCCAATTCCAAATCCAGTCGCGGCTGTTCTTGCGCCAATTCGGCCAGCCAGGCCACCAATACCAGTTGGGCAAGACTGGGCGTGGCGTTGATGCGCACGAGGCCGGTGACGGCCGTCTGCGCGCCGCCACGGCTCAGGGCTCCCGCGGCGGCCTCCATCCGGCTCGCGTGCGCCAGAATCTGCCATCCCTGTGCCGTCAGCACGTAGCCGTCGGGGCGCCGCTCGACCAGCTTGCAGCCGAGCGTCGTCTCCAATGCCTCGACGCGCCGCGCCACGGTGGCATGGTTGACCGATAAGGCACGGGCGGCGGCCGATAGGCTGCCGTGGCGCGCCAGCGCCACGAAATGGCGGATGTCTTCCCAATCGGGCTGTGTGCGAAATTTAACAGTCATGGTGGAAATTTAGTGAATATTCGAGCATCGCGCAAAGCTTTACGCTGTGTTGCCTACCCCTGAAGGAGACACAGCATGACGACCCCTCTGACCTTGACGCTGATCGGCGGCCCGACCGCCTTGATTGAAATCGGCGGCTTGCGCCTGTTGACCGACCCGACGTTCGATCCGCCTGGTGCGTATCGCGATACGCCGATTCCGTTCGACAAGCTGACCGGCCCGGCGCTGTCGCGCGCGGCGCTCGGCCGCCTCGATGCGGTTTTGCTGACGCACGACCAACATATCGACAATCTGGATCATGCCGGGCGGGCAATGCTGCCGAGTGTACCGGTTACCTACACCACCCCCGCCGGCGCGGCCCGGCTGGGCGACTTGGCCCGCGGCCTGGCGCCGTTCGAGACGGTGGCGCTCGATGCCGGCGGCACGCGGCTGTGGCTGACCGCCACGCCGGCGCGGCATGGCCCGGAGGGGATCGAGCCGATCTCCGGCGACGTCACGGGGTTCTTGCTGGGTGTCGACGCCCCGGGCGATACGCTATACGTCAGTGGCGACACGGTGTGGTACGACGGTATTGCCGAGATTGCGCGGCGGTTTTCGCCGCGGGTGATCATGTTGTTCACCGGCGCCGCGCAGCCGAGAGGGCGGTTCCACATGACCATGAACAGCAACGATGCCATCGCCGCCGCCCATGCGTTTGCCGGCGCGCAAGTGGTAACGGTGCATAACGAGGGTTGGGGGCATTTCAAGGAAAGCGCGGCCGAACTGGCGGCGTCGTTCGCCACGCTCGGCATCGCCGAGCGGTTGCGGCCGCTTGAGCGTGGCGCGCCGCTGCGTCTTTAGCCCGGCAGCATGCCTTGGGCGCGCGCCAAGGCGAAGGCGGCGATGGTGCTGCTGTCCATGATCTCGCCGGCGATGATCATGCGCTCCATCTCCGCCAGCGTGAACCAGCGTGATTCCAGCCCTTCTTCTT
>NZ_JAFAND010000130.1 GCF_019232825.1 Paludibacterium sp.
TCGACGATCAGACGGCAAACGTCCGGGTTGCGGCGCAGCTCGCGCGGCGCGCACAACACGGAGATCAGGGAAAGTAACTGCTCTTGGCGGAAGTGCTGGTTTGAAGGGAACGACGGAACTGCTTTAGTATTGACGACAGCCATGCTAACTCTCCTGGTTAAGGGTAGATGAGTTGGTTTGGTCAGCGGGTCTGGGGTGTTTGCGTCACCCCTGGCCCGCGCCTCGAAAACGGCTTGATGCCGCGCCAATTACCTTATCCAGCAAAGACAAAAACGACAAGATAGCGTGGCTGTCAGGAAAATCTGAAATTCAAAGCCCCCCGGTCACGCCGAGTAGCCGCTGCCCACCAAACCGGCCTTGCGTTACTGATTGCCGCAGTGGACGTTCTGCGTGCGGTCTGGCTCCTGCAGTGCAATGGCGCCGGTCTCCAGCAGGGACTTGAGGTTGGAGAGGACCTTCGGCCAGCCGCCGGACACCGCCTCGATGAGTCGAGAGGGTTCGCGCTCGATGGTGTGGGTAATGGAGAGCTTAACCGCCGTGCCGCTCTGCTCCAGCGCCATCGTGCACAGCGAGTCGCCTTCGGCCTGAAGTTCCGGATTGTTCTGGTGCTGCCAGCAGATCACCAAGCGCCGCAGCGGTTCGGCTTCGACAATCTCGCCGGCGTCGAAGACATGACCATCGCTGGCCACCATCTTCCACGGCGAGCCTGCCGTCCACTGGCTTTCGCAGTGCATGCCGAACCAATACTGTTTCATGAACGCCGCGTCGGTCAGCGCCGACCACAGCTTTTCCGGCGTCGTGCGGATATAGGTGACGTAAACGAATTGCGACTTAGCCATTTTTATCTCCTTCCAGACGATGTTTGAGCGCGTGAAGCGCTTGCAAGTGCGGCTGTTCGAACTTGGCAATCCAGCGCTCGTAGATTTCCTGCAGCGGCACAGGGTTGAGGAAATGCAGTTTTTCGCGGCCGCGCCGCACCGTGGCGACCAGGTTTGCCGCCTCCAGCAAGGCGAGATGTTGCGTTACGCCTTGCCGCGTCATATCCAAGTGTTCGCACAAGTCGTTGAGGCTGCGACCGTCGTGGGCGTACAGCAAGTCCAGCAGCTTACGCCGGCTAGGATCGGCGAGGGCTTTGAACAGCAAGTCGGTATCGTCGGGACGCTCGGGCATGGGCAACAACACGCAAGTAATCTCTTGCATAGATATAGGCAAGCAAATGGTTGCCTGTCAAGCATTCATTTCGGACCGCCGCACGCCCCACTCGACCGCCTACGGGGCCCGCCTCCGTGGTGAAATTCACTGAAGGTGGCGGGTTGTCGCTACGCGCCGAACCCGCCCTACAAACCCAAGTTGCCACCCGGCCAGATAGATAAAGCGATAGAAAAAAGGGCCCAGCCCTCTCCCTCTGGTAGAATCGGCGCACCCTTCACCACAGAACATCCCTATGGCCGGCAAGAAACCCACGGCGCCAAGTAAGGCAGCACGACAAGGCGAGATCGCGCGCTGGCAGCGGAGTGAAACCGCCTGCCGCACGCTGATGGACACGTTGTTTCAATGGCAGCGCGACCAGGCGGAAACGCTGGCCGAGCGTACGCAGCAATACCTGTCGATGACCGCGATCCACTACCGCAAGATCCGTCACGGCAAGGTGCTCAGCGCCGGCGATTTCAACCTATGCGTCGAGGTGTGTCAGCACGCGCTGCGCGCCTTGCAAGCGCAAGACCCGAGCATGGCTTTCACCGATGACGCGAAGGGCGAAGCCTTGCGTCAGGCGCGGCAGTTGGCCGAGGGCGTGTTGGAAGAGTATCGCAAGCTCAAAAGCGGCAAATAGGCGGCTCAACGCCCGCTTCAGGCGTAGCGTGCGTCAATTGGGGGAAGCGCCCACACTTTGCGGGCGCTATGTCTCAGTCGTCATGTCGGGTGATGTAGCAATAGCAGAAAGCAAATACAACAATCATGGCAAAGACACCGATCGGTGCAAGGCTCATGTCATAGTCCTTAGGCAATCTCTAGCTAACTCGAATTGTAGATGACGGCCGGCAAGGCGCCGCGTTCTCCTTGGATCTAGATCAACATTCTTGGAAAGATTCATTCAAGGGAGCGCTGCGCTTTCATCGGGGGCCACTCCCTTTATTTCATCTTTTCAAATATTATATTTGAGTGTTTTTGTCTAAACTATTTCAACAATTGCATAACCATAACCAACCAGGCAGAAGATGAATTACAAAAACATTTTGATGGCGATGGCCACCGTCGCGTGCGTTGCAGCCCACGCCGATAGCTTTCCTCAGCCTCACTTCTCGGAGGGAGACACCTGGACCTATCAAATCTCGGAGCAGAAGGGGCAAAACCTGAACCAGTATCAGCTTCAGCTCAAAGTCTCTCGCACGACAGCGACAAGCATTTATCTGCTGAGCACGTTCATCGACAGCCCGCGCGGCCCACAAAATAGCATCGTCGACATCGATTGGGCGCGGATACGCGATGTCAATGGCAAGGAAACCGTCGTCAGCCGCCCGTTCTCCTTCCCGTTGCAGGTGGGTAAATCCTGGCAGATATCATTTACCGAGAACAACCCCAACCCTACCTACAAACAGGAAAGTTGGACTCAACACTACACTGCCACCGACATAGAAACGATTCAGGTACCGGCCGGCAAGTTCTCCGCCATCAAGATCGAGGGAGAGGGCGACTGGGAGGCCGAGGTGAATCCAACGCACGCCGTGACGCAAGGCGCCATCGGGCTGCCCAATAGCGCCACGCTCGCGACCCATGTGCAGAACACCCAGGCCAAAACCGTGACAGGCCGGACCTATAAGGCTTTTTGGTATGCCCCCACAGTTAAGCGCTGGGTGAAATCCGTCGAAGAATACTATGACACCGACGGCAAGCTTTCTTCCCGTTACACCAATGAGCTGACGTCGTTTTCGGTGAATTAGCCGGCATGGGGCGGCACGGCCATCGACGGTCAATCACCAAGGGACCGTGCGCCCCTGATAATCGACGTACACCAGCCCCGGCGTGCCCAGGCGCGCCAGCAGCACATTCACCAAGCTCGGCACGCTTTCCTCGATACTGAGCCGGCCCTCCGGCCCGCCTAATTCGGTGCGCACCCAGCCTGGCGCCATCAGCACCATGGCGCGCGCCGATCCGGCCTGGCGAGCGGCGAAACTGCGCATGAACATGTTCAGCGCAGCCTTGCTGCCACGGTATACCTCGCGTTGACCGGTCTCGTTGTTGCTAACGCTGCCCTGCCCCGACGACATCACCCCGATCATCCCATCCGCGGCGACGTACTGTGCCAGGCGCTCGACCACGCGCATGGGGCTCAACGCGTTGGTCAGCATCACGTGCATGAAATCCTCGGTCGACACCTCGCCGATGGTCTGCGTCGGGTCGCGGTTGGTCGTGCCGGCGTTGACGAACAAGATGTCGAATATCCGGCCCGTTAACCGTTGCGCCAACGCGGCGAGCTGATCCGGTTCGCAAATATCCAGCACCTCGATCTCGACGCGGCCCGGGTGGGCCTCGGCCAAATCATGCAATAGCGTGCGGGTTGCGCCGCCGCGTACCGTGCCCACGACGTTCCAGCCTTTTTGCAAAAATTCGGCCGCCATCGCATGGCCCAAGCCGCGCGAGGCGCCGATCAACAGAATGGTGCGTTTCATCGATGCGGTAGACATAAGACAGTGTCCTTAAGCCATGTGAACGACGCCGATCGTGACACACGTCACCAACAGGCGCAAGACGCACAAAACTCAACCGTTAGTTGCGTTTAACGCCCTATATAATCAAGGAAATGGGGTATGCTGAAGCAATGGATAACGTCGATCTCAATCTGCTCGTGGCGCTCGACGTGCTGCTGGCCGAAGCCAGCGTCACCACGGCCGCGCGCCGTCTCGGCCTGAGCACGTCCGCCATGAGCCGCACGCTGACGCGGCTGCGTACGGCAACCGGCGACCCGCTGTTGGTGCGCGCCGGACGCCGGCTGGTGCCGACCCCTTACGCGCTGACATTGCGCGACCACGTACACACGTTGTCGCGGGATGTGCACGCGGTCTTGCGGCCGCGCACCGATCGCCTCGACCTCGCCACGCTCACGCGGACGTTTACCCTGCGCGCCAACGAGGCGTTTATCGCCTTCTTTTCCGTGCCGCTGATGACCGCGGTCGCCGAGGCCGCGCCGGGCGTCTGCCTGCGCTTTGCGCCCAAGCCGAACAAGGACGCCGCGCCGATACGGGAAGGATTGATCGATCTGGAAATCGGCGTGGCCGAGACCTCGGCGCCGGAGATGCGCGTGCAAGCGCTGTTTGACGATAGGCTGGTCGGCGTGGCGCGCGAGGGGCACCCGCTGTTAGGCAATGTCACGCCCGAGCGCTACGCGGCCTGCCAGCACGTGGCGGCATCGCCCAAAGGCGATACCTTCGGCCCCGTCGACCAAGCCTTGGCCTTGTTGGGATTAAAACGGCAAATACGGATCGTGGTGCCGGGTTTTCCCGACGCGATGCGGATCGCGCGCCATTCGGACCTGATCGCGCAGGTGCCGCGCTCTTGTCTGGGCAACGCCCTGGCCGGCGACCAGGCCGGGCAACTAGGGCTGCAAAGCTTTGAGCTGCCGGTTGAGACGCCCTCCTTCACCATCGCCGCCATGTGGCATCCGCGCATGGATGCCGACCCAGCCCATCGCTGGTTGCGCCAGCTCGTCGGCGCGTTATGCCGTGCGGCCTACTGACCGTCATCATTCGTCAAAAAAGTTTTACACCAGCAAAATATCCTACAGGTTCATTCCCCGATTTTGTACGCGTAGGAGGTACTAATCATGGCTAGGGCAACGCTTTGCCGCTCAGACGGGTCACTTATCATCACCATTCCAAGCTTGTATGCAGAACAAAATCATCTTTCCGCCGGGGATTATGTGGCGGTCATCATCGAAGACACCCGGATGACCGTAGAGCCTAAGTGTCGCATCCGTAAGCGATACGACATTGAAGCACTCCTAGCGGAAACACCCGAGGAGTTTCTACGGCTTCCCGAATGGGAAGACATGCCGCTAACCGGTAAAGAGACCGGGTAATAGTTGATCCTGGCGATATCAATGGATGCCTTCCATTATTGCTGGGTACGCCAGCTCATCGGCACGTTATGCCGTGCGGCCTACCCCGCCTCGCCGGGATGTTGATAGCACACCAGGCTCGCCGTTAGGGCCACAGGCTCAGCGCATAGCGCGTGATTTGCCGGAACACCTGCCCGGGCCGCAAGATCACCGCCTCTTTGTCCGGACCGTTGATCTGGTTCGGAAACGCCTGCGCCTCAAGACAAAACCCGTCGTGCTTGCGATAGGGGTCGGGCTTCCGCCCCTGGACGCCATCGAGAAAATTGCCGCTGTAGAATTGCAGCCCCGGCGC
>NZ_JAFAND010000155.1 GCF_019232825.1 Paludibacterium sp.
TTATGGTGTGTTTAAGTGTGGAATGACCTATAATTCGTTCGCATAAATAGGTCTTTGCGAGGTGGGCATGTACAAGATATTGGCTAACAAAGCAGTCGGCATCAGTGAGCTGAAGCAAAATCCCGGCGCCGTTTTGACTGCTGCCGAGGCCGAGCCTGTGGCGATTCTCAACCGCAATAAACCGGCCGGTTACATCATCAGTGCTGCTGTGTGGGAGGCGCTTGCCGATCAGCTGGAAGATCTGGCGCTGGCTGCGGTTGCCAACGAGCGAATGAACGATGGCGAACAGTCTGTCCGGGTGTCGTTGGATGAGCTATGAGTTAGATTTTCACCCTAAAGCACTGGCAGAGTTCAAAAAGCTGGACCGTGCCATTGCCGAACAATTCAAGACCAAATTAAAAGAACGTTTAATATCGCCACGGGTACCCAGTGCAACGGTGAGTGGCGGCACCGACCTCTACAAGATTAAGTTGCGTACGGTGGGGTACCGTCTGGTTTATCAAGTGCAGGATGAGAAGATCGTGGTCTTGGTCTTATCAGTTGGGAAACGCGAACGCAATGCGGCGTATAAGGCTGCATTGGGCCGATTGGCATAATCGGTTCCTTAGGTGTAAGAAAGCCGCTTCATCACGAAGCGGCTTTTTGTTCGGGCGGGTTGGACCGCTTGATACGCATGCCTACGGCGCGCTCTGCAGCCGCTCGATGCGGCCGCGCAGCCACTCCAGCGTCAACAGCAGCACGATCGAGAAACCGATCAATAGCGTCGCCGCCGCGGCGATGGTGGGGCTCAGGTTTTCACGGATGCCGCTGAACATCTGCCGCGGCAGCGTCGCCTGTTCCGGTCCGGCGAGAAACAGCGTCACCACCACCTCGTCGAACGAAGTGGCGAAAGCGAACAGCGCGCCGGAAATCACCCCGGGCGCGATCAGCGGCAGCGTGACGCGGCAGAAGGCGATGAGCGGCGCCGCGCCCAGGCTTGCGGCGGCGCGGGTCAGATTGTGGTTGTAGCCTTGCAGCGTGGCGGTGACGGTGATGATCACGAATGGCACGCCGAGCGCGGCGTGTTCCAGGATCAGCGTCAGATAGCTGTTGTCCATGCCCAGCGGCGCGAAGAACAGGTAGCTCGCCACGCCGATGATCACCACCGGCACCACCATGGGCGAAATCAGCACGAACATGATCAGCGATTTGCCGCGAAACTCGGCGCGCGTCAGCCCGACGGCGGCTAGCGTGCCGAGCGTCATCGCCAGCGCAGTCGCCGCCGGCGCCACGATCAGGCTGTTCTTGAACGAACGGATCCACTCCGGCGCGCTGAACAGGTCGTGATACCAGCGCAGCGACACGCCGGTGAGCGGGTAGACCAGGAAGGCGCCGTCGTTGAACGACAACGGAATGATCACCAGCACCGGCAACAGCAGGAACAGCAGCACCAGCGCGCAGAACACGCGCAAGGTGTAGTGCCAGACGCGTTCTATCGGGGACAGGGTCGGATTCAGCATGATGACGTTCCTCAGCCCAGGCGCAGGCGGTTGGCGCCGACGAGCCAGTTGTAGACGATGTACAGCAGCAGCGTGGCGGCCAGGAGCATGCCGCCGAGCGCGGTGGCCAGGCCCCAGTTGATCGAGGTGTTGGTGTAGAAGGCGACGAAGTAGCTGACCATCTGGTCGTTCGGGCTGCCCAACAGCGCCGGCGTGATGTAGTAGCCGATCGACAGAATGAACACCAACAACGCGCCCGCGGCCACGCCCGATACGGTTTGCGGGAAGTACACGCGCCAGAAGCTGGCGAACGGATGGCAGCCGAGCGAAATCGCCGCCTTCATGTACGACGGCGAAATGCCCTTCATCACGCTGTAGATCGGCAGGATCATGAACGGCAGCAGGATGTGCACCATGGCGATGTAGACGCCGGTGCGGTTGAACACCAATTGCAGCGGGTTGTCGATCAGGCCCAGTTTCTGCAGCGCGCCATTGATCAGGCCGCCGGACTGCAGCAGCACGATCCAGGCCGCCACCCGCACCAGTACCGAGGTCCAGAACGGCAGCAGCACCAGAATCATCAGCAGGTTGCTCTTGCGCGTGGGCAGGTTGACCAGCAGGTAGGCCAACGGGTAGGCCAGCGCCAGGCACAGCGCGGTGACCACCAGACTCATCCAGAACGTGCGGGCGAAGATGTCGAGGTAGATCGCCTGGTCGGGCGAGGCCGGCGCCAACTCGCCCAAATCGTCGATGCGGTGGTCGAGCGACGCCAGCAGATAATAGGGGGTGTGCGCCGAGGTATTGCGGCGCATCGCTTGCCAATAGGCGGGGTCGCCCCAGCGTTCGTCCAGCGCGATGAGCGCGTCCTTGTACGAGGTCGGCGCGGATGCGAACGGCAATTGGCGTGCGGTTTTATTGAGCAGGCTGCGAAAGCCCGGCACTTCCATGTTGAGCCGCTTGTCGACGTCGCCCAGCGTCTGCGCGTCGCGCGCGGCGGGCAGGTCGGCGGCGAGCGCGCGATAGGCGTCTTCCGCCGGCAGGGCGCGGCCGTTCCAGGCGCTGAGTGCCTTGACCGTCAACGGCAGCCCCGTCACCACTTCCGGGTTGTCGGTGCTCTTGGCGAGCATGGCGGCGATGGGGACGATGAACACCAACAGCACGAACAGCAACAGCGGCAGGATCATCAACAGCGATTGGTAGCGGTGCAGGCGTTCGGCACGCGCCAGTTTTTTCTTGAGCGAGCGGCGCGCCTGCGCCGGCAGGGCGGTCTCGGTCAGCGTGGCGGTAGAGGCGGTCATCGTGGCTCCGTGTCGCGAAAAAAAGGGGAAAACGGCGCCGGCCCGACGGGACCGGCGCCAAGCCGGGCTTACTTCGCGGCCCAGGCGTTGAAGCGCTGTTCCAGCGATTCGCCGTAATCGGCCCAGAACGCCACGTCGACCGCGAGGCCGCTCTTGATGTTCTGCGGCGCGGTCGGCAGCGCGGCGGCCTCGTTCTTGCTCAACAGCCCGATGGCCTTTTTGTTGCTCGGGCCGTAGGCGATTTGCTGCGAGTAGACCTTCTGGTTCTCCGGCTTGCTGGCGAAGGCGATGAACTTCAGCGCGGCGTCCTTGTTGGGGGAGCCCTTGGGAATGGCCCAGGAGTCGAAGTCGTACATGCCGCCGTTCCAAACGATCTTCAGGTTCTTGCCTTCCTTCTGCGAGGAGGCGATGCGGCCGTTATAGGCCGAGCTCATCACCACGTCGCCCGACACCAGATACTGCGGCGGCTGCGCGCCGGCTTCCCACCACTGAATGTTCGGCTTGAGCCTATCGAGCATCTTGAAGGCGCGGTCTTGGCCCGCCGGGGTGGCCAGTACCTTGTAGACGTCCTTCGGCGCCACGCCGTCGGCCATCAGCGCCACTTCCAGCGTGTACTTGGCGCCCTTGCGCAGGCCGCGCTTGCCCGGGAATTTCTTCACGTCCCAGAAATCCTTCCAGCTCGTGGGCGCGCTTTTGAGCTTGTCGCCGTTGTAGGCCAGCACCGTCGACCAGACGAAGATGCCGATGCCGCAGGACTGCACCGCGCCAGGCACGAAGTCGCTCTTGTTGAGCTTGCTGTAGTCGAGCTTCTCGAACAGGCCCTCGTCGCAGCCGCGCGCGAGTTCCGGCGACTCCACTTCCAGCACGTCCCACGACACGCTGTGGGTATCGACCATGGCTTTGACCTTGGCCATTTCGCCGTTGTATTCGCCGCCGACGACGTTGACGCCGGTCGCCTTGGTGAACGGGGCGTAGTAGGCCTTTTCCTGCGCGTCCTTGTTGGCGCCGCCAAACGAAATCACGGTCAGGTCACCGGCTAGCGCGACCGAGGCAGAACAGGCGGCGGCGACGGCCAGCGCCCAGGTTTTCACAGCAGTCTCCATCGATGTTTCTCCTTGAGGTTTTTTAACGACACTTGCGCACTACTCGGCGACGACGGCGGGGTCGAGCGCCCTGACATGCTCCACGTTCCACGCCAGCGGAATCACGTCGCCGACACAGAGGGAAGCGTCCAATTGGGCAATGGGCTGTTTGACGATGAATTGGCTGTTGCCGCAGGCTTCGAGCCGGATTCGGACGTGGTCGCCCAGGTAAATGAATTCGCGCACCCGCCCGGAGAAGCGGTTGTGGCCGGCGCCATCGCCATGGCCCAGGCGCACGCGCTCCGGGCGGATGGAGAGCGACACCGGCTGGCCCGGCTCCGCGTCGTGGATGGCCACGGCTTCGATCTGTTCGCCGCTGTCGAGGCCCACCGTGCAGCGCTCGCCGTCGCGGCTGACGAGCTTGCCCGACAAGCGGTTGTTCTCGCCGATGAAGTTGGCGACGAAAGCGTTGCGCGGGTGTTCGTACAAGCCCTCGGGGGTGTCGATCTGTTGGATCTCGCCATGGTGGAACACCGCGACGCGGTCGGACATGGTCAGCGCCTCGCTCTGGTCGTGGGTGACGTAGACCACGGTCACCCCCAGGCGCTGATGCAGGTGCTTGATCTCGATCTGCATGTGTTCGCGCAATTGTTTGTCCAGCGCGCCCAGCGGTTCGTCCATCAGCACCAGCTGCGGTTCGAATACCAGCGCGCGCGCCAGCGCCACGCGCTGCTGCTGGCCGCCGGAGAGCTGGCCGGGGTAGCGCCGGGCGAATTTCTCCAGCTGGACCATGGCCAGCGCGCGCTTGACGCGTTCGGTGATGTCGGTTTTGTCCATGCGTCGCACGCTGAGCGGGAAGGCCAGGTTTTCCGCCACGGTCATATGCGGAAACAGCGCGTAGTTCTGGAACACCATGCCGATGTCGCGCTTGTGCGGCGGCACGCGGTTGAGCGAGCGGCCGCCGAGCAGGATCTCGCCCGAGGTCGGCGTTTCGAAGCCGGCGAGCATCATCAGGCTGGTGGTTTTGCCCGAGCCGGACGGCCCGAGCAGCGTCAGGAATTCGCCTTTGCGGATGTCGAGGTTGAGCTGTTTGACGATCAGGCTTTCGCCGTCGTAGCTCTTTTGCACGTCGCGAAACCGTACCAGGATATCGTTTGCGTTCGCCTC
>NZ_JAFAND010000089.1 GCF_019232825.1 Paludibacterium sp.
CACGCCATCAGCGAGGCGGTACCGAATACGTGCCGACAACATGCGCCACCGGCTCGCTGATGCCCTCCGAGTACAATGACACCTCGCCGACAATCAGCGCCCGGCCGACCTTCATCAGCGAGCAGTCCGCGATGATGCGGGCATCCGCGGCGGGCTTGCGCAGAAAGTTGATGGTCAGGCTGGTCGTCACCGTCAGCGGCACGATCCCGATTTCGCCGAGAATGGCCACGTACAGCGCCACATCCGCCACGGTCATCAGCACAGGGCCCGACACCGTCCCGCCAGGGCGCAATTCGTTCGGGCCGATGTGATGCGATACCGTGGCGTGCCGCTCGCCAACGGCTTCGACCACACATTTGCTTTGCGGAAATTCCGCCGCCAAGAATGCGGCGACCTCTTCTTTCGTCGCTGGCATCAATTCACCCCTGAGCGGGTCATATGGGTTGTTCTCTGGAAGACGCCCGTGGCTTCGCGCAAAGGAGACGCGACACGCATCGCGCTTCTATTTCAAAACAGCTCGGAATGGGAGCCACCCTTAGTGACAATTAATTGGCGTAATGTACGGAGAGTTCGATCTGTAACCCAGCCATTACCGCCATGTTCACAAGCGCGTCCAAGCCAAAGAGATTGATCTTGCCGCGCATCAAGTCAGAAACACGAGGTTGAGTCACGCCAAGCAGCTTGGCGGCCTGCACCTGGCTCATCTCGGTGCCGATGATATGGTTCTTCAACGCCATCATCAGCGTAGAGCGTAGTTTCATGTTTTCCGCTGCGTCGGGCGTGTCTTCAATGGCATCCCACACACTAGCAAACCGTTGGTTGCTCATTGCCCTAACTCCTTCAATAGATCTCGATAACGCTTGGCCGCCACGTCCATATCGCTTTTACTCGTCTTGCCCGTTTTTTTCTGAAAACAGTGCAATACATAGATGGCATCGACAAACTTAGCAACGTAGATCACCCGAAACGCGCCTGACGCATCGCGAATCCGAACTTCCTTCGCCCCTGCCCCACGGTATTCATGGGCTTCCAGTCGTCCGGCTCTTGTCCATGCTGCACCTGGTCAAGCTGATGGCCGGCTTCTCGTCTGGCTGCCGGCGGAAAAGCGCGAAGATCATCAAGCGCGCTGCCGCAAAATTCAACCGGTTTGGCATCTGTCATCACAGCTATACAAAATTTTGTATATAACGCCAAGTACGCCTCTCGCTGCAAAACTTTGTTCCATTCATTTTTTCCGGGTTTTGGCGCCTTGACTCCGCGAACGCACCCTTCGCGAATAGGTGTCCCATTGCGCCGAACACCTGACGACAAACCCAAAAGAAAAGCGCGACTCGCATCGCGCTTCTATTTCAAAACAACTCGGAATGGGAGCCCAATCGCACCAGCTCAATCCACGCAGGTTTCAAGCGATAGATCAACAGCAAGTCCGGGCGCAGATGACATTCGTGGCAGCCTCTATAGTGCCCCTTCAGCGGGTGGTTATACACTTCCTGAGGCAAGGGCAATGCTGACGCCAGAAGGGTCAGCACCGATTCCAATACGCCGCCGTTGCCGACGTCCTTTTTATAGCGCCCCTTTAGTTCTCGCTTTAGATCGCGGCAGAACTGGCTCGACGGAACGAGTTCCTTGCGTTTCTGCGTCATCCTGTACAGCCTCTAGCAAGTCGCTAAAAGCGCTATAGCGTTGCCCTTTGCCGTCATCCAGCTCCTTGATCGCCGCCATCGTCACCGGGTTGGCGCGAACCTCAAAAGGCAAGCAGCGATCTTCCGCGATCCGGATCATTAACATACGGATGGCATCGGAGATCGACAAGCCCATCTCATGCAAAGCTTCCGCAGCGCTTTCCTTGATACGCTCATCGATCCGTGCGCGAATAGTCGAATCCATCGGATACCTCCCTACTTCGAGAGCAATTCATGTTTGTAGTTTCATTGTAGCCACAACGGAACCACAAAAACAATCTAGGCGTCCTCGCCATGGCAATAGCGCGCTGGCGTCACAAGTTGCGCAGCACCGCCGCCATCAGCGCCGGCCCCGCGCCGAGCGTCATGATCGACTCGGGGTGGAACTGCACCGCCGCAAGCGGCAGCGTGCGGTGCTCGATCGCCATCGCCACGCCGTCGTCGGTCTCGGCCGAGACGCGCAGGCAGTCCGGCAGCGTCGCGCGCTCGGCGTAGAGCGAGTGGTAGCGGCCGACCTCGAACGACTCGGGCAGATTGCCAAACAACCGCCCGCCGAGGTTGCGCACGGCCGAGGCCTTGCCGTGCACCGGTAGCGGCAATTGCCCCAGGCGGCCGCCGAAGTATTCGGCGATGCCCTGCAGGCCCAGGCAAACGCCGAACACCGGGATCGACAAGCCGATCAACAACTCCAGCGTGTGGCGCATGGCAAAGTCATCCGGCCGCCCCGGCCCGGGAGACAGGAGCACCAAGTCGGGGCGCAGACCGTCGGCCAGCCGTTGGCGCGCCAGCTCGGCGCGCAGCGTCACCACTTTGGCGCCCTCGGCGCGCAGGTAGCTGGCCAGCGTATGCACGAACGAATCCTCATGGTCGATCAACAGCACATGCCGCCCTTTGCCGGGCAGATCGGTTGGCGCGGCGGCCGGGCTCGCGGCAGCCGGCGCGCGGATGGCGGCGCGTTGTGCCGACGCTTTCAGGTGGCATTCGGCATCTTCCGACGCCGCGTCGCTGTCGAACAGCAGCGTGGCGCCGGCGCGTACCTCAGCCACGCCGTCCTTCATGCGCACGGCGCGCAGCGTCAGGCCGGTGTTCATGTTGCCGTCGAAGGTCAACCGGCCGATGGCGCCGCCGTACCAGCGGCGCGGCGAGCGTTCGTTTTGTTCGACGAAGGCGATGGCCGAGCGCTTGGGCGCACCGGTGACGGTCACCGCCCAAGCGTGGCTAAGAAAGCCGTCGAGCGCATCGAACTCGGGCCGCAGCCTGCCCTCGACATGGTCGACGGTGTGGATCAGGCGCGAATACAGTTCGATCTGGCGCCGGCCGATCACCTGTACCGAGCCGGGCTCGCACACCCGCGATTTGTCGTTGCGGTCGACATCGGTGCACATGGTGAGCTCGGACGCATCCTTGGCGGAGTTGAGCAAGGCACGGATCTGTTCGGCGTCCTCCAGCGCGTCGCGGCCACGGGCGATGGTGCCGCTGATCGGGCAGGTCTCGATGCGCCGTCCCTCGACACGCACGAACATCTCCGGCGAGGCAATCACCAGAAACTCCCCTTCGCCCAGATTCATCAACGCGCCGTAGGGCGCCGGGTTGCTGGCCTGCAGCCGGTTGAACACCGTGCAGGGCGCATCGGCGCAGGGCGCGGAGAACAGTTGACCCAGCACCACTTCGAACAAGTCGCCACGGGCGAAGGCCTCGCGCGCGCGTTCGACTTGGGCCATGTACTCGCCCGGCGCATGGTCGCACTCGGCGGGAAGCGTTGCGGCCTCGGCCTTGAATGGCGCCGGCGCGCCATCGCGCGCAAGGCCCCGGGTGTCGCCGCCGTCGAGACGGAAGTCGTAGCGCAACCGTCGCGCGCGCTGTTGCATATGATCGACCAGCAGCAGTTCGTCGGGCAGGTACAGCACCAGATCGCGCTGATCGTCGGCGCGTTCCAGCCGTAGCGGCATCGGCTCGAACTGGAACACCAGGTCGTAGCCGAAGGCGCCGTACAGGCCTAGGTCGCGGTCAGCATCGCTGGCAAAGAGATCGCTCAAGGCGCGCACCAGCGAAAAGGCCGACGGCTGCCGGCTACGCTCTTCCTCGCTGAAGGCGTCCGTTGCGGCGGCGATGCGGCCGCGCAAGGCGGTGTCGTCGAGGCGGGAATCCGCCACCACGTCCAAGACGGCCAAGCGCGCCGCGAGACCGGGCAGCAGTTGCCGCCCGCGGGCGTTGAGCGCCTCCAGGCAAAAGTCGCGGCCCCGGGAGGTCAAAACCAGCGGCGGATTGACGAAGCCCATGTCCCAGCGGGTATAACGGCCGGGAAACTCAAAGCGGGAGGAAAACCAGACGCCGCGTTGCGTGTTCAGCGATTCGACCAGCGCAAGGCCGGCCTGCGCGTACGAACAATCGATGCTTTCGCGCGCGATCTCGATTGCGCCACGGGTGATGTACGTCTCGCTCTGCATGGGGTTCTCCGAAGATGTGCGCTCGGAGATCTGGCGGGGGATTCAGACAATACGAAGCCGCTCGAGACATCCGAGCGGCTTGTTAAAAACACATGGGTTGGCCGCTCGATTAATCGAGCCACCACCAACCGAATGTGTGAAAAGTCGCGTCCATGCAGTCAATCTATCAGTCGTTAGCACGCCAAGCAAGCGATTATTCTGAACTTACGTGGAATGTGTGCGGCTGGCCCAAAGAATGCCAAGCCATTCGCGCAAGGCCAGCCAACTCTGCTGCATCGCTTCCCCCGTCGGCAGCCACGGCCGCCACGCGGTATCGGTCGAATCCAGCTCCATCAAACCTGTCGGCGCCGGCAGCACGTCGAAGCCTTGTCGCTCAAACAACAAGGCCGCGCGGCGCAGGTGCCAGGCGCTCGACACCAGCGCGATGCGTTTCACTCCGGCGGCGCGCAACAGCGGCGCGCTGTTGATGGCGTTCTCCTCGGTGGTATTGGACACGCGTTCGATCCAACGCGCCTTGATGCCGTAATCGCGCGCGAGCGTGCGCGCCATGACGTCGCCCTCGGGCTCGCCGCCTTCCGGCGCACCGGCGGTGACCAGCAGCGGCTTGCCGGTCTGGCGCGCGAGCCAGGCGGCGTAGCGGATGCGCGTCAAGCTCAACGGTTTCAGCTCCTCGTCGTCGAACTCGGGCGCGAGCTTCTTGCCGCCGCCGAGCACCACGATGGCGTCCGCCGCCTGCAGCGCCGCCGGCGTCGGCACCGAGGGCTGCAGCGGACGCGTCAGCCACCAGGCCATTTGCGGCGTCGCCAGCAGATAGGTCAAGAGCAGCGCCAAATACACCAACCAGCGCCGCTTGAACCACACCCCCAGCAGCGCGAGCCAAATCAAGCACATCGGCGGCAATAAAAAAGGTTCATCGCGGTTTTCCGGGGAAGGCATTCTTGATCTTCAGGAAGAAGTATGCCGAATCCCGGAAACCGTAAGCCATGCGCTTGATGACCTTGATCTTATTGTTCACGCCTTCCAGGATCGATGAATTCATCCGGTAGATGGCC
>NZ_JAFAND010000002.1 GCF_019232825.1 Paludibacterium sp.
AGCGCGTGGTCGTACAGCGCCTTTTTGTTGGCGCCGGTCAGCTGTGCCGCCAAGGCCGCCGCTTGCTTGGTCGGCAGTTCCGCCGCCAGGATGGCCAGTGTGTGCAGCGTGTCGGCGCTCAGTCCCTCGTTTTGCGGCTGGGGTGGCGCGGCGTCGATCACCAGCACGAATTCGCCGCGCTGCTGGTTGGCGTCGTCGCTGACGAAAGTCAGCATGTCTTGTGCCGGCAGCGTGCGCAGGGTTTCGAAGGTTTTGGTCAGCTCGCGCGCCAAGAACAGGTTTCGTTCCGGGCCGAGCTCGGCGACGATGTCCTGTAGCGTGTCGAGGATGCGGTGCGGCGCTTCGTAGCACACCACGCTGTATGCCGCTTGGCGCCATTGCGCCAATTGGCGCCGGCGCTCACCGGATTTCGGCGCCAAAAAGCCGTGGAACAGGAACGACGGCGCGGTCAAGCCGCTCGCCGACAGCGCGGTGACCACGGCGCTCGCGCCCGGCAGCGGGCACACCGGCAGGTCGGCGGCGCGCACGGCCTCGACCAGGCGCGCGCCGGGGTCGGAAATCGCCGGCGTGCCGGCATCCGATACTTGCACCACTTTCAAGCCTTCGCGCAGCCAGCCGATCACCTGTTCCGCCATCGCGCGTTCGTTGTGTTCGCGCAGGCTGACGAGCTTGGGCGCGTGCAGGCCGTAGGCTTTCAGCAGCTGGCCGGTGACGCGGGTATCCTCGGCGCAGACCACATCGGCGGCCGTCAGTGCCGCCAAACCACGCGCGGTGATATCCGCCAGATTTCCAATGGGAGTGGCCAGAACATATAATGTGCCGGGTAGGAAAGACTCCCCGGAAGACTCGATCAAGTGAGCGAACGAAGTATGCAAAAACTGGCTCCACTGATGGTTGGTACATTGCTGGCATGGGGTACGCTGGTCCATGCGCAGGAACCCGACTATATCATTCAAAGCAATGCCGCGCCGCTCAATCCGTTGAGTGTTTCCCAGACCGCCCGACCCGCTGCCGCGACACCGCCCGTGCCGGTGCCGCAACCCGCGTCCGCGCCGGTATCGCAGCCCGCCCCCGCGCCGCAACCCGCGCCAGTTCCACCGCCGCAGGCCGCGCCGAGCGCGCCGCCGGCCGTGCCGGGCGCCAAGCCGGCGTTGACCATCGGCGTGTTGTTGCCGACCGATTCGCCCGATTTCGGCGAGGCCGCCCGTGTGGTGCGCGCCGGCATGGATGCCGCCGCCGCGACCGACGGCCAGGCGTCGCTGGAATATGTCGACGAGGAGCCGGCCGATCTGGCCGCGCGCTACCGCGCGCTGGTGGCCTCCGGCGCCCGCGTGATCGTCGGCCCGCTGACGCGGCCGGGCATCAGCGCCATCGCCGCGCACGTCACGGTGCCGACGCTGGCGCTCAATGGTTTCGAGCCGGGCCTGAAAACCAATCCGCGTTTGTTGAGTCTGTCGTTGATCGTCGAAGGCGAGGCACGGCAGGTCGCGCACCTGATGCGCGACGATGGCCGGGCCAACCCCTTGGTGGTCAGCACGGCCGACCCCTTGTCCAAGCGGCTGGCGCAAGCCTTCGTCGACGAATGGCGCAAACAGACCGGCGCCGCGCCGGCAGTGCTGGCTTGGCCGTTCACCGCGCCGATGACCGATACGCTGGCGCATGCCGATTCGGTGTTCATCGCCATGACGCCGCCCGAGGCCGCCGCGCTCAAGGCCGCCTTGCCGGGGCCGTTGTCGGTGTACGCCACGTCGCAATTGGATACGCGCAAACCGGATGCGGCGCTGGCCGGCATCCGCTTTATCGACATGCCGTGGTTCCTGATGCCTGAGCAGGCGCAGGTGAAGCGTTACCCGCGGCCGAGCGCGGCGCTGACCATGCAGACCGAGCGGCTGTATGCGCTGGGGATCGATGCTTACCGGTTGGCGGTGTTGATGGCCAAGGGCAAGCCGGTGCCCGGCATGCTCAAGCTCTCCGGGGTGACCGGCGATTTGCAGCTGGGCGCGGACCGTCAATTTGAACGGGTTTTGCCACTGGCAGTAATGATGCCCGATAATAACGGGCAATGAATAACAGCGGCCGTGAGGCCGAAGACCGGGCATTACGCTGGCTACAGCGTCAAGGGCTGACGCTGGTGGAGCGCAATTGGCGCTGCCAAGGCGGCGAGTTGGATCTGGTGATGCGCGACGCCGGGGTATGGGTGTTCGTCGAGGTGCGCCACCGGGCGAGCGAACGCTTCGGCGGCGCCGCCGAGAGTCTAACGCCGGCCAAGCAGCGCCGCCTGCGTCTCGCGGCCGCCACCTATCTGCATGTCAAAGGGCTCGATGATGCCCGCTGCCGTTTTGATGCCGTGTTGTCGCGAGGCGACGGCCGGTTGGACTGGATGAAAAATTTTCTGGCGTGAAGCGCCCGGAAGGAAAAGCATGGATTTGATCGAACGCGTCAACGCGCATTTTCTGGACAGCATCGCCGCCAAGCAGGAGGCGATGACCGTTCTGGCGCCCGTGGTGGCCGCCGCCGCCGAGCGCATGGTGCAGTGCTTCATGGGCGAGGGCAAGATTCTGTCCTGCGGTAATGGCGGTTCCGCCGCAGACGCCCAGCACTTCGCCGCCGAGATGGTGGGGCGGTTCGAGAAGGAGCGCATGGGTTTGCCGGCCATTTCTCTGGCCACCGATACCTCGGCCTTGACCGCCATCGGCAACGACTACGACTTCGACATGGTGTTTTCCAAGCAGGTGCGGGCTCTGGGCCACGCCAACGACATCCTGCTGGCGATCTCCACCTCGGGCAATTCGGCCAACGTGATCGAGGCCATCGGCGCCGCGCACGAGCGCGGCATGAGCGTGATCGCCCTGACCGGCCGCGACGGCGGCAAGATCGCCGAGCTGTTGTCGCCGGACGACATTCTGCTCAACGTGCCGGTGATGCGCACCTGCCGCATTCAGGAGGTGCATATTCTGTTGATTCACGCGGTGTGCGACGCCGTCGATTACATGTTGCTAGGAGCTGAATAATGAACCGTCGTCCTTGGATGACTGCGATTCTGGTGCTGGGATTGAGCTCGGCGCTGTCCGGCTGCTTTTTCCCCTTGCTGGCGGGCGGGGTAGCCGGCACCGCCATGGTGGCCAGCGACCGCCGCACCAGCGGCGCTTATCTCGACGACAAGTCGATCGAGCTCAAAGGCGGGGCGATGCTGTCGGATAAATTCCCCAGCGCGCATGTCAACCTCAACAGCTTCAACCGCACCGTCTTGCTGACCGGTGAAATGCAAAGCGAAGACGATCGCAACCGCGTGGCCTTGATCGCCGGCTCGCTGCCGGGCGTCAAGCGGGTGGAAAACTATACCGTGGTGGCCGATCCGTCGACCTTCAGTCAGCGCAACAACGACACCTGGATCACTTCCAAGGCGCGCAGCCGCCTGATGGGCGGCGAGGGCAATTACTCGTCGCAGGCGATCAAGATCGTGACCGAACGTGGCGTGGTGTACTTGATGGGGCTGGTGACGCGTCCCGAGGGCGACGCCGCGGCGGCGGTGGTTAGCCAGACCGCCGGCGTGCTCAAGGTGGTGACTTTGTTCGAGTATCTGAACGAGGTGCCGCCGCTGCCGGCCAATACCGCCTCTTCGTCGGCGCAGTAAGCCGCGTTTCTCCCGCCGTCACCCGGCCATGTTGAGGCCGGGTGACGGCGCCAACATATCGGTGCACAGCACGTGCATCGACTCATCGATTTCAATCGCCATCGACAAGGTGACACAGGTGCGGGTGTCGGTCATCGACAGATAGGGTTCGCTCATATAGAGCACGCCCGGCTGATCGATCGCGTGCTGAAAATAGGCGCGGCGCGACCAGACGGCGCCGGTGGTGTCGGCCAACGGCGCGAACTTCGGCTGCGCGGTTTGCGAGGCGGTCTGACGGGTGTTGAGGTTGCGGCCGATCTGGCGGCCCTCGCTATCGAGCAGGAAGCAGCGCAGCACATTGGGCATCGACAGCATCGGCCGGGCCGCCTCGTCGAAGGGCGTGTTCTGCATCAGCAGGATGGCGCTTTGCACGAACGACTGCCGCGCCAGCTCCAGCTGGCGCCGGGTGATCTTGCGCCGCAACAGGTCGCGCACCATCAGTTCGTCCCAGCGCGCGTCGATGCGCGGCGTGATCAATTCATCGCCGTCGGGCGCGAGTCCCGGCCGGGCGACGTAATCGCCCTGTACCAAGTCACAGCCGGATTCCAACGCCACCAGCACGTCGCCCTCGGTCTCGATGCCTTCTTGCACCACCAGTGCACCGGATTCGTGCATCAGATGCACCAAACGGTACAGCAGATTGCGCAGCCGCGGATTACCGCTGGCCTGGCGCAGCAGCTGTCGGTCGAATTTGACCAGATCCGGTTCCATCTCGCAGATGCGGTCGAGGTGGGAGTGGCCGACGCCGAAGTCGTCGACGGCGATCAGGAAACCCTGCTTGCGCAGCTGACGGATGGATTGCTGCAGCACGTCGTCGCCGCCAAGCGCGTGTTCCTGCACTTCCAGCACCACGCTTTGCGGCGCGAGGCCGGCGTCGGCGATCGCCTTGGCGACACGCTCAACGTGTTCCGGACTCGTCAGCGAAGCAGGGTGGACGTTGAGAAACAGCCAGCGCGGCGAGTCGGAAGCCGGCACTTGGGCGACATGGGTGCGCAGCATCGCCAGGTCCAGCTGGTGACAGGCTTCCGGTTGCTCCATGCGCGCAAACGCCTGTTCCGGCATCAGCGGCTTGCCGGCGTGCTTGGCGCGTAGCAGCGCCTCGACGCCGACGGTGCGGCGGTGCGCCAGACTGTAGATCGGTTGGAAATGCGCGTTGAGCGCGAGCCCGGCGTGTTCGGTCGGCGCCTGATTCATGGTGGATCTCCTGGTACTGCCATGTGGCGCGTTGCTGCGCGAACGCGCCCTACAGCCCATCGTGGCGTGTGTGCGCGTAGCAACGCACGATTGCGTTGTTGCAACCTTATCGCCTGCCAGCTTGGCAAGCAAGCGTCATTCCAGTTTGTAACCGCAATGAAAAAAAGGGCCATATGGCCCTTTTTTCATATTAGCGATGGCGTCAGCTCTGCTGAATGCCGGCCACCTTCCACTTGCCGCTAATCGGATCGTCTTTGACGAAGTGCCAGGTCTCCGAGAACGGCACCGGCGTGGCGTTGACTTCCTCGCTCACCAAGCCGAAGAAGCGCACGCTGGCGGTGATGCGGCCCATCTCTTCGCCGGCGTCGATCAGCTGGCAATCCAGATCGGTGAAGTCGGCCATCGCCTGATTGTTGACGATGTCGCCTTTGAGCTCGTTGAATAGCTCCGGCGTCATGTAGCGCGCCACCTCGTCCAGCGAATCGGGCGAGTTCAGGCTTTGCAGGTGCAGGAAGATCGCCTTGGCCTGGCGCAGGAAGTACGGCGCCTCGGTGCCGTCCGGCAGGCGGCGGTGATCGGTGCTGGCGTTGGCCGTCGCACCGCCGTTGCCCGGAAAGCCGGAGCCGATGGCCGGGATCGCGTCGAAGCGGTTGTCGTTGGCCTGCGGTTGCGGCTGGGGCTGCGGTTGCGGCCGCATCGCCTGCGGCGCGTGCTCCGGCATGGCCATGCGGCGGCGGAACCAGGCCAGGCCGATCAGGAAGGCCACGCCCAGCAGGATGACCCAATGCCAAGGAATGCCGGCGGGCTGCGGCGCCGGCGCGTTGACGGCCTGCGTGGCTTGGCTTGCCGTGGCAGGCGCCGAGGCCGCGGCGTGGGCCGGCGCGGTGGCGGCGTTGTGATTGGTGGCGGAGCCGAGCATATAGCCGGCGGCGGCGCCGGCCGCCCCGGCGGCGACCACCGTGCCGATGCCCGGCCCTTGTTTCTGCGGTTGTGCCGGCGCGGGTTGCGGCGCGGCCGGCGCCGCCGACTGTTGATAGGGTTGCGTCGGCGCACTGCGGCGCACGCCGGCGCTACGGCCCTTACCGATCCGCGCGGCCTCGGCCAGCGGGGCGAGCAGCAAGGAAGCGAGTGAGAAGGCGAGAATCATCGTCTTCGCGCGTGAATTCATATCTTACTTTTCCTAAGTGAGATGACAGCATGCGTTGAGACACGGGCATGGCCGGTTAGTTCGTATCGGCATCGTGAATACCGAGCACTTCGACCCTGTCGCCGTCCACGCGAAAGCGCACGTCGACGTCGAACAGCCGCACGCCATACACCCGTTCCGGGTCGTCTTGATAGGCCGGCCGCGGGTCCTGCGCCAGCACTTCGTCGACCAGCTGGCGGAAGTCGGGCTTGAGGCGCTTGCGTTCATCCAGCGCCGTTTCGGCCGCCGAACTCCAGGCGACGGTCAGTTGCGGCGGCGGGCCGTCGACGAAACCGCTGTTTGCCTCGGGCCGAGCCTCGACGAAAGGAATATAGGGTTTGACGTCGAGCACCGGCGTGCCGTCGAGCAGGTCGGCGCCGACGAGCAGCAAGCGTACTCCTTGGTCATAGTCGATGCCGGCGAGCTCGACCAGCGACAGGCCGATCGGATTGGGCCGGTGGGTCGAGCGGCTGGCGAGCACGCCGACCTTGGCGTTGCCGCCCAGACGCGGCGGCCTGACCAACGGCGTCCAGCCGCGCGCGGCGGTTTCGTGGAACACGAACTGAATCCAGACATGCGAAAAGGCGTCCAGTCCGCGCACCATGTCGGGCTGGTCGAACGGCGGCAGCAGCACCAGCTCGGCGCGCGCGCTGGGCGCAAGCGAACTTTGGCGCGGAATACCGAATTTCTCCTTGAACGGGGAGCGGATCAGGCCAATGGGCTCGAAGGTGTAAGACATGGGCGCATTATAGCGCGGGGGAAGTCGGTGAGGCGGGAGTGGGTGAAGCGGGAGTGGGTAAGGCCGACTCCCTACTCCCGCTTTATCTACTCCCCACTCCCGCCTTACTTATTTGCTGCCGAAATGCTTGTCGTAGCGCTTGCTCAGGCGGTGCATCGACAACAACATGAAAAAGTCGGCGCAGTTGAAGTCGGGGTCCCAGGCCGGTTCGCCGCAGACGAAGGCGCCGGCGCGCAGGTAGCCCTTGATCAGCGCCGGCATCGGCGCCGGGGCGGCGTCGTCGAGCACGCGGTCGAGCGGCAGCGGCAACAGCGGAAACACGCGCCATTCTGCCGGCGCCAGGTGGCTGCCTTCCAGCTGGCGATACAGGCTGACCGCCTGGTGGCCGCCGTCGGCGAGGCTCACGCTTGCGCAGCCGGCCAGGTATTCACAGCCGTGCTTGCGTACATATTCGGCCAGGCCGGCCCACAACAGCGTGATCACGCCGCCGGTGCGGAAATCCTTATGCACGCAGGAGCGGCCGACCTCGATCAGGCGCGGGCGCAGATGTTCCAGCCGGGTGATGTTGAATTCGTGTTCGGAGTACAGGCTCGGCGCGCGTGCCGCCGCTTCCGGCGTCAGCATGCGGTAGGTGCCGACCACCATGCCCGTGGCTTGATCCTCGACGATCAGGTGTTCGCAGTAATCGTCGTATTCGTCGCAGTCCAGGCCCAGGTCGGCCGAAGTCAGTTGCGCACCCATCTCGCCGGCGAATACGTCGAAGCGCAGCTTCTGCACGCGGCGCAGGTCGTCGGCGCCTTGCGCCAAGCGTAGGGACAGCCGGCTCTCGCGGCGGGTTGCCAGGTTTTGATTGAGTTGCATGCTAGGCTCCGTGTGGCTTGACGTGCCGACCATGCTAAGCAGCGTGTTTGAAGTTTGTATGTAAGCGTGATGACCATCCTATGACATCCAGGGGGCTGGCACGGATTCGGACTGTGCCGATGATGCCGCCGCCGGCGGGGCGTTACCGTCGAATCGACGATGGCTTCCCACAGGAGACGCGGCATGGGCCGCTACGCTTTGCTGCTGTGTCTCGCCCTGTTCGCCCGTCCCGCCCTGGCCGGCTGCTGGCAGGAGGCCGGCAGCCGCTACCAAATCGATCCCTGGCTGCTGTGGTCGATCGCCAAGGTCGAATCGGGCTTCAACCCGCGCGCCATCCACCGCAACCGCGACGGCAGCTACGACATCGGCCTCATGCAGATCAACAGCCGGCACTTGCCTAGGCTCGCGCGCTACGGCTACGACGAGCGTTTGCTGCTGGACAATCCTTGCGCGTCGGTGATGGTCGGCGGCTGGATACTGGCCGGGTTCATGCGCCAGTACGGCGACGGCTGGCGCGCCATCGGCGCCTACAACGCCGGCACGGCGCCGGGCCGCGACCGCCTGCGCGACGCGTACGCGCAAAAAGTCTGGCGCGTCTACCTGGCGACGCGCGCGCGGACGTTCCGCGACGAATCGAACTAAATCAAAAGCTTAAATTCATTCGGAATTTGACGTAAAATGATACGTTTCAGTTGAATTCCGTGATCCGCACATGATTTATCCGACGCACTTTGACGTTATCGTCGTAGGGGGCGGCCACGCTGGCACCGAGGCGGCGCTCGCGGCGGCGCGCATGGGCCGCCAGACACTGTTGTTGAGCCACAGCATCGAATCGCTGGGGCAGATGTCGTGCAATCCGTCCATCGGCGGTATCGGCAAGGGCCATCTGGTGCGCGAGCTCGACGCGCTCGGCGGCGCCATGGCGCTCGCCACCGACCTGGGCGGCATCCAGTTCCGCACGCTCAACGCCTCCAAGGGGCCGGCGGTGCGCGCTACCCGCGCCCAGGCCGACCGCGTGCTGTATAAGGCGGCGATCCGCCACATGCTGGAGAACCAGCCCAATCTGATGCTGTTCCAGCAGCCGGTCGACGACCTGCTGCTGGAGGGCGAGCGCGTCGTCGGCGTCAAGACCGCCATCGGCGTCGAATTCCACGGCAGCACCGTGGTGCTGACCGCCGGCACCTTCCTGGCCGGCAAAATTCACGTTGGCCTGGCCAACTACAGCGGCGGCCGCGCCGGGGACCAGGCGGCGTCGGTGCTGGGCGCCAAGCTGCGCGAGCTCGCCTTGCCGGTCGGCCGCTTGAAGACCGGCACGCCGCCGCGCATCGACGGCCGCAGCATCGATTTCTCCGTGATGGAGGAGCAGCCGGGCGATTCGCCCGAGCCGGTGTTCTCCGTGCGCGGCACGCGCGCCATGCACCCGCGTCAGCTGCCGTGCTGGATCACCCATACCACGACGCAAACCCACGACATCATCCGTTCCGGCTTCGACCGCAGCCCGATGTTCACTGGCGTGATCGAAGGCGTCGGTCCGCGCTATTGCCCGTCGATCGAGGACAAGATCAACCGCTTCGCCGACAAGGACAGTCACCAGGTCTTCCTGGAGCCGGAAGGCTTGACCACGCACGAGTTCTACCCCAACGGGATTTCCACCAGCCTGCCCTTCGACATCCAGTTGGCGGCGGTGCGCTCGATCCGCGGCATGGAGAACGCCCACATCCTGCGGCCCGGCTATGCGATCGAGTACGATTACTTCGACCCGCGCGGACTGAAGTCCACGCTG
>NZ_JAFAND010000020.1 GCF_019232825.1 Paludibacterium sp.
ATGCTCGCGAAGCGAGCGCCCCCTCTCAGGGAGAGGGCAGGGGGAGTGGGAATCGATGGGCAGGCTGCGAAATCAGTCAGTTGCCACTAAGGCCCGGCTTTGCCGGGTCCTCCGTAACCGCTGCAAACCACTAAATCAACAGCCTGAACGGCGGCGCCTTGGCGCCGCCGTTGTCATTCCGGGATGTCGCGCGTTGGCACGCTACTCAATGTGTGGCTTGTCGGACTCGCAGGCGCGCATGTGGCGATAGAGCGTGTTGCGGCTGATGCCCAGGCGCCGCGCCGCTTCCGACATATTGCCGTGGCTCAAGGCGATGGCGCGCGCCATGGTGCTCTGCGACAGTTCGCGCAAGTTGCCGCACTCGTCGGTGGTGGCCGCGGCGGGCACGGGCCAGCGTAGTTCCTCCACCAGATCGTCCGGCAGGTGTTGCCAGCCGATGCGGGTTTCCTGTGGTTCCAACAGCGCGCAGGCGGCCCGCAGTACGTTGGTGAGTTGCGTGATGTTGCCGGGCCAGGTGTAGTTGGCGAACGCCAAGGCCAGCTCGGGCTCGATCGATAGATTGCGTTCCGGCGCCAGGTCCTTCAGCCGCCGCGTCAATAGCGGCGAAAAATCCTTGCGCTCGCGCAGCGGCGGGCAGCGCAGGGTCATGCCGCTGATGTGATAGTAGAGGTCGGCGCGGAAGCGGCCGGCCTCGACTTCCGCCTTCAAGTGCCGTGTCGTGGCACAGATCAGCACGAAATCGATGTCCTGCGGCTTGCCGCCGCGCGGCGTCAGCTGCTTTTTCTGAATGACGTCCAGCAAGCGGGTCTGCAGCGGCAACGGCAGGTCGGCGATTTCCTCGATGAATAGCGTGCCGCCGTCCGCTTCGCGCAGCCGGCCCGGCCAAGCTTCGCCGCCTAGCGGCGGCAGGTGGCCGAACAGCTCGCTTTCCAGCAAATTCTCCTGTACCGCGCCGCAGTTCACCGTGACAAAGGGACCGGCGTGGCGCGGCCCCGATACGTGCAGCGCGCGGGCGAAATAGGCTTTGCCGACCCCAGGCTCTCCCTGCAGCAATACGGCAATCGGTGTGCCCATCAGCTTGCGCGCTCGGCCGATCAGCGTGGCCATGGCCTCGTCGCCATAATCGATGGTCGCGAGCGCATCGCTCGGCTGGTGCGGCGGCGGCGCAAAGGCTTCGCCATGAACGGGTTTGCCGGGGTCGATGCGCACGAACAGGCGGTGGCCGTTGACGCGCGTGACCAATTGCGGCTCGTCGGGTTGGCGCAGGCACTGGTCGAGCAGGTCTTCCCAGCGGCTCTGCAGCACGCGGGTGATCGGCGTCACGCCCAGATCGGCGGCGGAGAGCCCCAGTTGTGCAAGGCCCGCCGGCGTGGCGCCGATGATCCAGCCATTTTCCGATAAGGCGACCGCGCCTTCGGAAAACGTGCCGATACCCTCCGCCAGTGCGTGAAAATGCAAACGGATATGGTGGGCGTGACAGGATTCGAACAGCCGGTTTTCCAAGGTCTGCGCCGCGGCGCGCACGAGGCCGAGCGAGTGGGAGTAGTGTTTGCGTTCGTCGCCGGAGATATCGAGCACGCCCAGCAGCATGCCGTCCGGACCCTTGATCGGCGCGGCGGCGCAACTGAGGAAACCGTTGCGCTCGAGAAAATGCTCGCCGCCATGCACCATCAACGGGCGCCGTTCATGCAGGCAGGTGCCGATGGCATTGGTGCCGCGGTGGGATTCGTTCCAGGAGGAGCCGGGCATGAGCGCCACGCGCTCGGCGCGGTCGAGAAACTGGGCATCGCCGAAGACCTGCAGAATGACGCCGTGTTCGTTGGCCAACAACACCATGCTGCCGGTGTCGTGAACTTGAGCATGCAAGAACTCCATGACCGGCCGCGCCTGCAGAACCAGTTTCACCTTGCGCTCGAGCGACTGGGCGAGCTGTGGCTCGCTCAAACGCGCCGCGTCCGGCAACCGGCCTTCCGGCATCAGTCCCGCCTCGGCGGAACGCCGCCAGGAACTGGCCAAGAGCGGGCTGACTTGATAGGTCAGCGGAATTTCCTTCCCTTCCAGCATCAGCTCGCGCGCTCGCCGCAAAACAGCGCGATTTCTTCGTTCCAGTTCACACATCACGACCATTTGCCACCCCTTTGGGTTTTGTCGGATACGCTCGCCATTTGCACCCTTACATTCTAGCGGTCTGTTGGAGAGGGGCTTTGAGTTAAGCCAAATAAATCAAACTGTTACTATGACGTCTGCTGAGGATTTGCATTGTTTTATCGCTTTGTCATTAATACTGCCGCGGCGGACAAAAGAAAGCGGCGGCCAGTTCGCCGAAGCGAACGAGGCCGCCGCCAAAATCGATGCCGCGTTGTTACGCAGGCCCGTCTAGGCGGTGATCAGGCCGGGACGCAGGCATCGGTATTACACAAGTCCGCACACATGGGGCTGTCGTACGAACCTTCACACTCCACACATTTATCCGGATCGATGATATAGAGCTTATCGACGTGCGAAATGGCGCGGTTCGGGCATTCGGATTCACAAGCGCCGCAGCCGTTGCACAATTCCGGGATGATTTTGTAAGCCATGACATTCTCCTTGCGATGATCAACGCGAACCATTTCGTGCCGTGTTTACAACCCTTTTGCGGCTGCGGCCGGCAGATGCCGGCCCCGAAGGGCTGGCAGCGCAGTTCACAAAAGGGTTGCAGACAGACCCCAGTATCAAAAGCCGGCGGGGGGCAAGCAATGCAAACCGGGCATCTCGCCGCCCTGTGTGTCATTTCGGGACAGGTGTCATGGCGGCAGGCGGTTGATCGCCAGCGCCTGCCACTGTCCCCCGAGGCGGTGGAGCCGGTTCAGGCAGCCGTAGTCTTGCGCGATGTCGAGCAGGAGCGGCATGGGCATCCCGAGCGCGTGGCTAAGCAACAGTCGGTTTATGCCGGCATGCGCGACGATGGCCACCCGCGCGCTGCTGGACAGAATGTCCTCCCACACCGGCAAGACGCGCGCCAGACAATCGGCGAAGCTTTCGCCGCCAGGCGGCCGGACGTGCAGTATGTCGCGCCCGCGCGCCGCATAGCGCTGGGGGTCGTCGAGCGCGACTTGGGCGCGTTTCTTGCCGTCCCAGGCGCCTAGCGCGATCTCGCGCAGTGCCGGGCGCACGCGCAGTTCGAGCCCGCCATGAGCCGCCGCGATCAATTCGGCGGTTTGCCGGCTGCGGGCGAGATCGCTGCAGTAGAGGGCGTCGAGGGGAACATGGGCGAAGTGGCGCGCGAGCTTTTGGCCTTGCGCCAGGCCTTCGCTTGATAGGGCCAGGTCGATCTGGCCGACAAAGCAGTGGCGCGCCTGCGGGTCCAACGCGCCGTGGCGCAGCAGATAAACGTCCTGTTCCACCGGAGAAGCGGTCATGGCGCAATCCTTTCGATGGCGCGTTTGGATGGCCGGTCGCACAAGGGCGAGCCGGTCAGCGACAGCGCCAGGCTGAGCCCGGTTTGCGCGCGGGCCGCGCGGATGATCGGCAGCCGGTACAGCGCCTGTTCGACCCGGCGCAGCCAGGCGGGGTGGTCGAAATCCTCCTCCGGCGCGTGCGCGAGCGCGAACCGCAACTCGGGCGGCGGCCCGGGGCGCCAGGCCACGGCGTAATCGGTCAAGGCGGCGATGGCGAATAGCGTCTGATCGAGCGTGTCGAGCGTCAGCACCGCGCCGGGTTGCAGCGCCAGTTGCGCGAGTTCGACGCGCGTCACCCGGTCGAGCCGCCGTAACGGCGAGCCGCAGCGGCAGCGGCCGGGGATCAGCCGCGACAGATCGCCGGTACGGTAGCGGATCAGCGGCATGCCGCGCCGGGTGAGCGTGGTGACGACCACCTCGCCGCGCTCGCCTTCCGGCAGCGGGCGCCCGCTGATGGGGTCGACGATTTCGACCAGCAGATCGTTCTCGCGCAGGTGCCCGCCCTGATGCGCCCAACAGGCGACCGCGCCGCCCAGTCCCATCTCCGTCATGCCGTAGTGCTCGAATACTTCGCAATGCCAGTCGTCGCAGATGTCGCGCGCCAGGCGCGGCGAGACCGGGTCGGCGCTCAACAGCACGCTGCGCACTGCGGCGGCGGCACCCCGTCGCAGACGGGTACAGCGCGCCAACGCGCGCACTTGCACCGGCAGGCCGGCGACCACGGTCGGCCGCTCGCGTTCGAACAGAGCGAGCGCCGCCGCCATGTCCTGGATCGGCCCGGCGGTAATCGGCGTCGCGTCCAGGCGCGCCACGGCCTCGGCCAGCAGCGTGCCGATGCTGCCCGGACGCGCGCAGGGGAACAGGATTAGCACGCGGTCGCCGGGTTCGGTTTGTTGCGCCATGCCGTGTTGAAAGAAGTCGACGGTGGCGGCCTGTTCTTCGGCGGTGAAGTACAAGCGCTTCACCGCACCGCTGGTGCCGGATGTCTGCAGCGTCACGACCCGGCTGATGTCGCTTTGCGATACGCACAGCAGCGACGGCTGGTTGCGGCGCACGTCCTCGGCATCGGTGAACGGCAGCGCCGCGAGCGCGTCGAGCGATTCGATATGCGGGTTGCAACCGGCGAGCCGCTGGCGGTAAAACGGGCTGCGCTCGATCGCCCAGGCGAGCAACGCCCGCAGGTGGGCGAGCTGGTGACGTTCGATGCTTTCCCGGCTGAGCGGGCCCTCGCAGGCGATTTTGGTTGCGCACCAGCGGTCAAGCGGAATGGGGCGAGGCGCCATGATGTCGGCCTTTCTAGTCGGCGCGGTACAGCGACCGGCCGGACTGCGCGGTCAGGTTGTAGGCGCAAAAAGGAATGACCCGATGATCGGGGTGCGCGACATGGATATAGCAATCGCGCAGCCGTGCCAGATCGAGTGTCCAGGCGTCTTGAAACGCCATGGCGGAAATGCTGAGGCTGCGGCGGCGCTGCGCCAGGAAGGCGTCCAGGCTCAGGACGCTGACGCCGGGGCAGCAACTTGGCGCGGCCTCCTGCGCGGGGGCGGCCCATTTGCGCGCCACGGTCTGGCGCGCGTGTTGTGTTTCATCCCGTGGCGCCGCGCGGGTAGGCGCGCTGCCGCAGCCGCAGGCCTGGTCCGTGCCCGCGGCGTGTAAACGGTTGTCGGCGTCGACGTAGAAACTGCCGCTGAACGAGCAGTAAGGGTTTTCCGCCGCGCCGGGATGAAAATCCGCTGCGTTGAGGGTGCCGCCGCCATGCGCCACGATGGCGCGCATGACTTCCGGCAGCGTGATGCGGTCGGCATCGTCGGGCGCGCGCGGATAACGGCCGAAGTAACTGACCGGCTGAAAATGAATGGCGCGCACGGTGGGCGTGTGGCGGGCGGCGAAATCGACCAGCGCGCCGATCGCCTGCGTGTTGACGCCGGGCACCAGGGTCGGCACCAGCACCACCCCCAGCCGGGCGCGCCGGCAATGGTCGATCGCCGCCAACTTGGCGTCCAGGAGGTCAATGCCGCGGATGACGCGATAGCACTGGTCGTCGAGCGCGTCGAACTGCAAGAACACGCAATCGAGCCCCGCCAGCGCCAGCCGGCGTGCATAGGCGGGGTCCCTGCTCAAGCGGATGCCATTGGTGTTGAGCTGCACGAAGTCGAAACCGATCTCGCGCGCCATGGCGATGATCTCGGGCAAATCGTCGCGTACCGTCGGCTCGCCGCCGGACAGCTGCAGATTGACGTCGGGGCTCGTTGCATAGAGCGCCGTCAGCCAGTCGCGGATCGCCGCTTGCGAGGGGTCGCCGCGCGTGCCGCCCGCCGAGGCGAAACATACCGGACAGCGCAGGTTGCAGCGTTCGGTCACTTCCACCAGCACGCAGCAGGAGTGCTGCCGGTGTTCGGCGCACAGGCCGCAGTCGAACGGGCAGCCCTCAAGACGCGGCCCGGCGCCTCGCGGCGGCGCGGCGGCGCCGGGCCGCGCGCCCCAGGCGACGTAGTTGTCGAGCCCGCGCCAGATGACCGTGCGGAAGGCGCCGTGTTCCGGACAGGCCTTGACCAGATAGACGTTGTCGTTCTCGGCCACGCGCGTGGCGGGCAGGCGGCGCAAGCATTGCGGGCAGACGCTTTCGGTGTGCGCCAACACGGTTTCGGTCATGGCAGCGAGACCTCCTGCTCGATCAGTGGCGAGAGCAGCTGCGGCAGCGACAGGCGCGTCAGGCGGCAGGCGGCGGCGGCGATGGCGCAAGCCGTGTCGTAGCGGCGGCGCGCGCCGCGGAGCGCCTCGGGTTGCGCGGCGAAGCGCTCGAACGCGGGTTGGAACCGCGTTTCCAACGATACCAGTCGATCGCCGGCCACCAGCTTGTCGGCGAGAAACACGATGGCGGCGTCGTCCGGCGCGTCGCCTTGGAAGCGCATGTCCATATGGCAGGCGATCAGCGGGGCGACGTCGGTAAACCCCAACGCGCCGACCGCCACGGCGCCGGCTTCGGCGTGATGTGGCGCTTTGCGCAGAATGTCGTGCAGTAGCGCCGCGGCGACGATGCGGTCGGGATGGAGCGCCACGCCCGCGCGCGTCAGCGCTTGCGCGAGGCACTCCGCCACTTCGGCGACGCGTTGCATATGACTATGCACGCGCGCGTCGACCCCAAAGCCGCGCGCGACGGCCTCGCATTCGATCGCCGAGGGCGTGTCCGGCGTGGCTGCCAGCGCGCTCAGGCGTTGATAATCCTCCGGCGTGTCCATATCGAGCAGGATGCGTTGGTCGTAAACCGGCAGATTGACGGCATGCGCTTCGTGCTCGGCCAACACGGCGCGCAATCCTTGCCGGCTCGCCCGGCGCTCGCCTTCGAGGATGGCGCCGAACAGGTCGCGATGAATACGCGGCGGATGGCCGCGCTGACCGAGAAAAGCCGGGTAGACGATCTTGGCGCCAGGCGGCTCGGCATAGCGCAGCAACTGCCGCAAGGTGGCCGGGCGCACCAGCGGAATATCGACCGGCAGCAGCAGACAGGCATCGGCGTCGGCCTGCTGAGCGGCCACGCCGGCGGCGATGCTTGAGAACATGCCGTGCTCGAAGTCGGGGTTGTGCACGGCGCGCACGCCGAGCCGCGCGCAGGCCGCAGCCAGCGGCTCGGCGTGGTAACCGGTGACGACACTGATGTCGGTTACCCCCGCGGCGCGCAGATGCTGGGTGACGGTCGCGAGCACCGTGGCGCCGCCAAGCGGCAGCAAGGGCTTGAAGCTGCCCATGCGGCGCGAGAAGCCGGCGGCCAGCACGATCGCCGTCACCCGACGGCGGGGAAGGGGGACCATATCAGTCTTTCTTCGCCCGCTCGGCATTGTCCGGCGAGAAGCGGTAGGCATCGAGGATCTCGAACGCCTTTTGCACGCCGGCGAGCGTCAGCCCCGGGCAACGCTCGACCTTCAAATCCGGCCGGCCCTGCATGATGTCGGCGCAATCGGTACCGGGGTATTTGCCACGGCACTCATCGCTGAACCACTCGGTATATTCTTCCAACATCCGCGCCAGGCGCGGATCGGCCTCCTCGTCGCTGCCGCCTTTGCCGGCGTAGAGGCCAAGCAGACAGCAGCCGCCGGTCAATACGCCGCAAGTCAGGCCGTTGCCCATGCCGAGCGAGAGCCCGGACATGGCGCGCAGCAGCTCCGGATTGTCATGCCCCATGGCCCGGAGTCCCATCATCACCATGATGTGACTGCAGGTGAAACCTTGCAGCGACCACTCGGCGACACAAAATCCCTCGTCATTCATGATGCTCTCCTCGACGGTCGTCACCTGGCTTGCGCCAGGAACAAAAAATAGCCTGGGCGGGCCGCCCGCAGTGCCGCGGTAAACGCATTCGCGTCGGACGCGGGCAACGACGGCGCCCATAGGGCCGCGAGCGACCCGTTGGCGAAAATCAGCCGAGCGGCGAACGCCTTGAGCGCGTCGGAATGGTCTTGCCGCTCGGCGACGACAAACCCCGCCTGCTCGATCTCCTCTTGCAGGTTGTCCGGCGTCGACATGCGCGCCAAACACGCCGGTAGCGTGTCGGACCCGGCGCCGGCAGTGCGGCGGCAGACATCCAAGACGGCCAGCGGGGCGCCAGGCGCCAAGACGCGGCGGCATTCGGCCAGCGCGCGGCGACGGTCTGTCATCAACGACAGGCTGCATTCGGCAAGAATGCCGTCCAAGCTGCCGCTGGCGAACGGCAACCGCGTGCCGTCGGCCGCGGCGAACGCTGCGGCGGGGTACCGTTGCCGGGCAGCCGCCAGCGCGCGCGGGGCAAGATCGACGCCGATCGGCCGGCAGCGGCGTTCGCCGAGCAAGCCGAGGCTCGCGCCGTCGCCGCAGCCGAGGTCGAGAACGCGCGCGCCGGCAGGGAAGGCCGCCAACGCGATCAACCGCCGGCTCAAGGCCAAGCCGCCTGGGCGCAACGGCTCATCGTCCGGCGATGTGAAGCGGCCGCTGGCGTAAGGATGGCAGCGCGGGGCGTCCATCACTTATCCTCCAGCGCCTGCTCGACCTGCAGCATCTTGCCGGTGGCCAGATCTTCCGGCACATAGGTGTAACCGCATTGCGGGCAGCGCGGCAGCTCGACCGGAAACGCCTGCCCGAGATAGCGAACGGTGACGGGCGCCGACACGAGCGGCAGCCGGCATTGCGCGCACAAGAGTTTGAGGCCGTTGCCCGGGTCGATTTTCATGGCGTGTCTCCCACTTCCATGCGATGGCTGTAGCCGCGGTAGACCACGCAGCGGCCGTCCTCGATCGCGTATTCGACCCAATAGGTGATCGCCGCCGGCCGGTAGCTGGCGATGACGTGGCCGCTGTCCGGGTCGATGAGCCGCGCGCCGCCGTTCTCCGCGTGGCGCACCACCTGGCGGACGTCCTCTTCCAGAATCCATTTGCGCTCCAGATCGGCGCGCACGTCGTCGGCGATCGACAGATCGGGCCGGGCCGCCCGGGTTGGCGTGGCCTCTTGCCATAGGTCCCGCAGCAGCTCGGTTTTCAGCCGGGCGCGGTTTTCCTGCCGGCGCGAAAACCCCGGATCGGCGCGCTCCGCCGGATCGGCGGCCGCGCCGAAAATCAGATCGAGCAAGTGAACGGCCCGTTTGCCGCGGCGGGCGAAGTTATCGCGGCACATCGCGCAGTAGGCGAGATAGTCGGCCGGGTCCTCGTCGGCGCGGCGGTCGACCACCTTGTCGGCGACCTCGGGATTGACGAACGACGCGAGTCCGCCGAAGCCGCAGCAGGTGCCGAGACCCGGCGCGCCCAGCTCGTGGTGCGCGACGCCGAGGCGGTCGAGCAAGCGGCGGACGCTGTCTTGCACCGCGGTCTCTTGGCGGGCGGTGCAGGGGTCGTGAATGGCATAGTCCGACACGGGCGGCGCGCTCGCCGCGCGCGGCGGCAGACCCTCGCGCTCAAGCACGGTCCAAAGCGATTCGACGGCAGGCGCCGCATCCAGGTCCTTGAACGCGCGCAGGCAGGTCGAGCAGGCGGTGATCAGCCGCGGCTGATCGAAGGACGCCCATTGTGCGCGCAGGTTTTCCAGGTTGGCGGCGAACAGATCCTCGCGCCCGGCCCAGCGCGCCGGCGCGCCGCAGCAGCCGAGCATCAGGCCGACGCCTCCTTCCAACGTGGCGCACAAATGGGCGTAGATCTGCAGGACGTGCTGTGGTGCCGAGGCCGACAGCTGGCAACCGGGGAAGAACAGATAGCGGCTTTGCCGTCTGCCAGGCTGATGGCGCAGCAGGGCGAAGGCTTCGCCTTGGCTGAAGGCCATGTCGCGCAAAGCGAATTCATGATGCGACGGCGGCATCTTGCCCTTGTCGACCATGCTTTGCCGTGCTTCCAGGCAGACGTCGGCCATCGACACCTGGTTGGGGCAAACCGCCGCGCACAAACCGCACAGCATGCAGGAATCCACCATGCGATTGGATTTGTGCTGGCCCATGACGATGCTGTCGTTGTTGTAGATTTCGCGGATGTAGCGCTTGGGGTGGCTGCCGTAGTGTTCGAGGTAGGGGCAGACGCGCACGCATTCGAGACAGTGACAGGGAAAGCAGCGCGCGGCTTCTTTTTGCGCCTGCTCGGCGCCGTAGGCGTCGCCGATGTCCGGCGGCAGCGCTGGCGCGGCCGGATGGCGCGAGGTGTCGACGTAGAGGCGGCTGGCGTAAGCGCCCTGATTGTCACGGTTGGCCGTGAGCGATGCGCCTTGCAGCGCGCGGTCGATCGACAGGGCGGCGTAACGGCCATCGTGAACCGATAGGATCGGCGCGCCGTCGTCGCCATGACGCAGCCGGCCGCCGGCAAAAACCGCCGGGTGAGACGTGGCGAAGGTCAACGGGTCGACGATCGGTCGCTGTTTGTCGTCCAGGTCGAGCCAGCCGGCAAGGTCGGGCCGCGACCCGTTCCCCGGCGCGAGGTAGATGGCGTCGAAGTCGGCGAGCAGGCCGTCGAGCCGAGCCAGATCGACCGTTTCGCTCAGCCGCAGCGCCATGCGGCTTTCGCGCACGCGCGCCAGATCGGCCTCGATCACGGCCGCGGGCAGGGTTTGCTCGCCTAGCAGGCAAAGCCGAGGCAGCAACGCGGCGGCGGCCTCGAACACCGTCACGTCGTGTCCCTTGGTGTAGAGATCGATCGCCGCGGTGAGCCCGGAGATGCCCGCGCCGACAATGGCGACGCGTCCGCGCTTTGACGGACGTTGCGTGCGCAACGGGATGTCTGTTCGCCCGAACGCGACGCAGGCGCGCTCGAGCAGATGAATGCGTAGCGGATCGCCCGCCTGCGCGCGCAGGCAGGCCGACTCGCAGGGGTGATGGCAGAGATGGCTGATGATCGACGGCAATGGGATGGCGCGCGCGTAGACCTCGTACGCCTGCCTGAATCGGCCTTGCGCCAGATGCGCCAGCATGGCGCGCGCGTCCACGTGCACCGGGCAGGACGCCGCGCAGGCAGGCGCCTGTTCCTCGACGCAGCGCGCCTCCCATTCGCGAACCCGTGTGCCGTCCATGATCCTTGCTCCTCTCTTGCCCTGGTAGGGGGAAAAGCCCAGGCGGCGCGCGCCGCCCAGGCTTGGCCGACGCGCCCCGTTACAGGCGGGCGGGCACGACCGCCGGCTTGCCTTGCGCCTTGGCGTCCAACGCCGCCTTGACGAGCTCAGGCAATGCCGGCACGCGGAACACCCGTACGCCGCAGGCGCTGTAGATGGCGTTGAGGATGGCCGGGTGCGGCGCGGTCAGCGGCGCTTCGCCGACGCCCGCCGCGCCGTATGGACCCTCGCTGCGCGGCGTTTCCAGGTACAGGATTTCCATGTTGTCCGGAATGTCGCGCGGATACGGCAGGCCGCAGTCGAGCAGGTTGGTGTGCTTTTGCAGATCGTCGAAGTCCTCGGTCAGCGCCAGCCCGACACCCTGGGCCAGGCCGCCGTAGATCTGGCCGTCTACCGTGGCGCGGTTGATGATCGTGCCGACGTCGACCGCGGTGGTGAACTTCACCACCGTCGTCTTGCCGGTTTCCAGATCGACCACGACTTCAGGCAGGAATACCTCGTACATGTAGACCGGGAACGGATTGCCCTGTCCGGTGACCGGATCGCACTCGGTGCAGTCATGTGCCACCCACTTGCCGTCGTAGCGCAACGGGATGTGCTCGGCCACCATCTCCTCATAGCTGCGGTAGCTGCCGTCGGGCTTCCGCATGGCGTTGAGCAGCATTTCGCACGACACCCTGATGGCCTGGCCGACGAACACGTTCGAGCGGCTGCCGCCGGCCGGACCGCTGTTGGGCAGGTCGGTGCGGTTCATCACCAGCTTGATCTGCTCGGGGATGAGACCGAGCGGCCGCAGGGTTTCATGTACGAAGGTCTGCGTACTCAGGTCCGAACCCTGTCCGTGATCCTGCCAGGCGTTGTAGGCGGTCACGCCGGTCGGGGTCAGCTCGATTGCCGCCTCGGAGCTGTCCGGACCGTCGAGACCGCAGCCGTACATGCCGATCGACAGGCCGATACCATAGGCTTTGCCCGGTTCGGCGTACGCGGCCTTGCGCTTCTTGGCCTCTTCCCACTTCGGCCGGATCATGTCGAGCAGCTGTTCGAGACACAGCACGTCTGGCTTCTGCCCGGTCGGCGTCGTGGCGCCTTCGCGGTAGATGTTGAGGTAGCGTAGATCCAGCGGGTCCATGCCGAGCTTTTCCGCCAGCATGTCCATCGCGGTTTCCGACGCGAGGAAGGCCTGCGGCGAACCGAAGGCGCGGAAGGCTGAGCCCCATGCATGGTTGGTACAGATCGTGCGGCCATGGCCGCGGATGTTTTTGATGTCATAGCCCGCGCCGGTGAACTGCCCCTGGCGCGAGGTCACCAGGTCGCCGAACTCGGAGTAGGGACCGTGGTCGAGCCACCAGTCGGTTTCCATCGCCATCAGCTTGCCGTTCTTGTCGGCGCCGAGCTTGACCTTGACGTCAGCCGGCGAACGCTTGCCGGTATAGGTGATGTTTTGGAACTGGGTGTAGACCAGCGAGACCGGGCGTTCGGTCGCCATGCAGGCCACGCCGAGCAATGCCTCGATGGTCGGGCTGAACTTGTAGCCGAAGGTGCCGCCGGTCGGGTTTTGGATCAGGAGCAGCTTGTCCGGCGCAATGCCGAGGCCCGGCGCGATCATGGCGTGGTGCAGGTGCAGACCGATACTCTTCGATTGGATGGTCAGCACGCCCTGGTCGTCGAAATAGGCGCAACCGCAGTCCGGCTCGATGTGCAAGTGCGGTTGGCGGCTGCAGTAGGTTTCGACTTCGACCACCGCATCGGCCTTTGCCATCAAAGGCGCGGTTTCCTCGCCCTTGATCACGCCCTGTTCGTAGTAGGCGTTCGGCACGCCCGGGTGGATTTCCAGCGCTTCCGGGTCTTGCGCGGCCCAGCCGTCCATATAGGCCGGCAACACTTCCAGGTCGACCTTGACCTTGTCCGCCGCCGCGCGGGCATGTTCCACCGTGTCGGCACAGACGATGGCGATGGCGTCGCCGAACTGGAACACCTTGTCCTTGTTGAGGATCGGGCGGTCCCAGCCGTCGCCCTTGTTGGTTGGGAAGGTGATCAGGCCGGTGATGGCGTTGCGGCCCTTGACGTCCTTCCAGGTCACCACCTTGACCACGCCCGGCATTTTTTCCGCTTCGCTGGTGTCGATACCGCGGATGTTGGCGTGCGAGACCTGTGCCTGAACCAGCGCGAGGTGCAGCGTGTCGGGCGGCATGTGCATGGTGACGTCGGCGCCGAAGTCCCAGGTGCCGGTCACTTTGGCCACGGCCGACGGACGGTGATAGCGCGAACCCATGATGCTGCCGTTTTGCGGTGCGCGTTCGAGCAGGTCTTCTTTCTTCTTTTCGCCGCGCAATACGGCGGCGGCATCCATCACCGCGTTGACGAGCGGCTGATAGCCGGTGCAGCGGCAGGCGTTGCGGTTACGGTTGAACCAGGTGCGCACTTCCTCGCGCGTCGGGCTTTGGTTCTTGTCGAGCAGAGCCTTGGCCGACATCAGGAAGCCCGGCGTGCAGACGCCGCACTGGGCGCCGCCGTGCGCCATCCAGGCGACTTGCAGCGGGTGCAGGTTGTCCGCCGTGCCGATGCCCTCGATCGTGACGATCTTCTGACCGGCGGTATATTTTTCCACCGGAACCATACAGGCTTTGATCGGCTTGTTATCGATCAATACCGTACAGGTGCCGCATTGACCGGTGTCGCAGCACACCTTGCAACCGGTGAGCAGCAGGTTTTCACGCAATACATCCGACAGTTTTTTCTGCGGATCGACGATCAATGCGCGATCGACGCCGTTGATGTTCAGGGTCAGTCTTTTCATGACAATCTCCAACCAGTGCGTTGACAGGGATGAAGCTCAAGTAACGGCTACGCCTTTTTTTTCAGTGGGATATCCTCCGCGCTAGGCAGGGCGAGGCCCAAGTGCGGCAGCGCGGCCTCGCTGCGCCGCCGGCAGGCGACCATTTCCGCCAGGATCGAAATGGCGATCTCTTCCGGCGTTTGCGCGCCGATGTCCAATCCCACCGGGGCGTGCACGTTGCCGAAACGTTCAGCGGCGATGCCTTCCTTTTGCAATTCGTGAAAGATGCCGGTCACCTTGCGTTTGGAGCCGATCATGCCGATGTAGCGCGCGGCGGTGCCGGTGGCCCAGCGCAGCACGCGCATATCGGTCATGTGACTGGGGGTGAGGATCAGAATGAAATCGTTCGGCCGTGGCGCGAGCCGGCTCATGGCCGTGTCGTAGTCGGCGACCACGATGTCCTTGGCCTGCGGGTAGTTTTCGCGATTGGCGAACGCCTCGCGCTCGTCGACGACGATCACGTCGAAGCCGGCCGGGAGGGCGACTTGGTAGGTGGCGCGGCCGGTGTGGCCGGCGCCGAAGATATAGAGGGCGGGCGCCGCCACCAAGGGCTCGATGTAGATCTCGAGACTGCCGCCGCACACCATGCCAGCATCGAGCCCCGGCTGCTTGTTGAGGTCGAAGCTGATCGTGACCGGCTTTTCGCGCGCGATGACCTCGCGCGCCGCCTGGATGGCCTCCCATTCCGCGCCGCCGCCGCCCACCGTGCCGACGATGCTGCCGTCGTCGCGCACCAGCATTTTGGCGGTGGCGAAGGACGGAATGGATCCTTGAGTGTTGGTGATGGTGGCGAGCGCCGCGTTTCGGCCCTCGCCGCGCAGGCGGATGATTTCTTCGTAGATGTCCATATCGCTTCTCCGATTCAGCGCTCGGTGCAGGAAATGCACGGGTCGATGCTGTTGACGATGATGGCGATGTCCGCGATCTTGGCCTCTTTGAGCATGATGCGCAGGGCATCCCAGTTCATGAAGCTCGGCACGCGCCACTTGACTCGTTCGGGCTTGGGCGAGTCGCCCATGCGCACGTAGTAGATCAGCTCGCCCCGCGGCGCTTCGCAGCGGGCGATCGCCTCGCCGGCCGGAATGGATGGCCGCTCGCGGCTGTCGATGGTCGGGCCGTCTGGCAGGTCGCGCAGGCACTGGCGGATCAGGCCGATGGCGGTGCGCGCCTCGTAGAGGCGGATCATCGCCCGCGACCAGACGTCGCCGTCCGGCAGCGTGTGCACCGTGACGTCCAGCCGGTCGTAGGCGGTGTAAGGCGCCTTGACGCGCAGGTCGTAATCGATGCCGGCGGCGCGCGCCACCGGGCCGACCACGCCGCAGTCGACCGCGTCGGCGTGCGGCAGCACGCCAATGCCGCGTGTGCGGCCGAGAATCGAGCCGTTGGTGCGGTAGAGATCGATGATCTCGACCACCTCGGCGTCGATGGCGTCCAATTGCTGGTTGAGGTAGCCGATGCCCTGGGCGTCGATGTCGTAGCGCACGCCGCCGATGGCGTTGGCGCCGATGTCCATGCGGTTGCCGAACACGCTTTCCTTGACGTCCTGCATGCGCTCGCGCACTTCCATCACATGCATGAACAGCGCGTCGAAGCCGACCAGGTGCGCCAGGATCGCCACGTTGAACAGATGCGAGGCGACGCGCTTGACCTCGTCGGCGACGGCGCGCAGGTATTGGGCGCGCGGCGGCACCACGATGCCGGCGATGCGCTCGATCGCCATCGCATAGGCTTGCGGGTGACTGTTGGAGCACAACGAGCAGACGCGTTCGGTCAGCACCACGTTTTGGAAAACGTTGCGCTTGGTGACCAGGTATTCGATGCCGCGGTGCACGTGACCGGCATGGATGTCGACGTGGGCGATCGTTTCGCCTTGCACGTCGAGGCGGAAGTACATCGGTTCCTCCAGCGCTACGTGCAGCGGTCCGACCGGAATGGTGAAGTTGCTCATGATGAAGGGGTCTCCGTCTGGGCCAGGATCTTTTCCCACAGCCCCTTGGTCGTGGCGCTGTTGGTCAGCGTGGACATCGGAATCAGCCGCTCCAGCACCGCGCCCTCGATGCCCTCGTCGATGAATAGCCGGCGCGGGTCGGGATGGCCGTGCACTTGCAGCGCGTAGATCTCCATCATTTCGCGCTCGGGCCAGTCGGCGGCGCGGAAGAGGCCGGTCAGCGAGGCGATCGCGCCGCCTTCCGGCACGTGCGCCACCACCGTCAGCGTCAAGCCGTCCAGGTCGAAGTGGTAATCGACTTCATACGCATGGCCGCTCATCGGCACACCGCCGAAAAACGTCGGCGGCGGGGGCGCCGTCTCGCCCTCGGCGACCTTGGGCGCCGGCGGCGCCTTGGGCTGGAACACGGTGATGGTCGATAACCGGGCGCCGACGGTCTTCAGCCAGCTCGCCACGGGGAGCAGATCGCCGTGGCTCGCCAGCGTGCACCACGCCGTGGTCACGCCCTTGTCGTCGGTGTCTTGGCGGTACAGGATGCCTGACGGCGCCGACGCCGCGAGGCAGGCGTCGATCTCATTCGGTTGGCGCATGATTCGGAGTCCTTTCCTCCAGGGCCTTCTTGCGGCAGCCTGGGCACAAGTGTCGGAATTGCTCGATTTCCTCGGCGCTGAACGGCGGCTCGACCCCCACCGGATTGGGGGCGCTCGCCAGGGTCTTGGTGCCGCAAGCGCTGCAGGCGGTGTAAGGAATGAGCTCGCGGATCGCCATCTCGTACATCCGCGCGGTCGGGTGCGCCAGATGCCAGTCGTCGCTTTGGACGATGGCGTCGGTCGGGCAGTAGAAGTTGCACAGGCCGCAGAACACGCAGCTGTTGTGCCACATCATGAAGCGCAGCCCTTCCGGCGTTTTGTCGAAACGGATGGCGCCGGGCGCGCAGACCTGCTCGCAGGCGCGGCAGCCGGTACAGGCCGGCAGGTCGAAGCGGATGCGCCCGCGCAATTTCGGCGGCGTCCAGGCCGGGCCGAAGGGAAACGCCACGGTCGACGGCCCTTGCGTCAGGTTGCGGTAGAACAATTTCAGAATGTTCATGGCGTGGTTCCTCAAAGACGCGCGCGCCAGATGGCGATCGCCTCGGCCACGCCTTCGATGATGGCTTGCGGACGGGGCGGGCAGCCGGGCACGTTGACGTCGATCGGGATGAACTGGTTCATCGGCGCGTGCACCGCGTAGCTCTCGCGGAAAATGCCGCCGGAGATCGGGCAGACGCCGACCGCCACCGTGACCTTGGGCTCGGGAATTTCGGCGAACACGCGCAGCACGTCGTCCTTGATGCGCGCGGTCAGCGGGCCGGTGATCAGCACGATGTCGGCGTGGCGCGGGCTGCCGCAGTATTGACAGCCGAGCCGCTCGACGTCGTAGCGCGGGATGCAGGCGGTGGTGGCGCATTCGACGTCGCAGCCGTTGCAGGAGCCCGCGTTGATGCGATAGATCCAGGGCGAGCGGGTCGCCAGCCGTTTGGCTTGGTCGGTCAGTGTTTGAATGAATCGGGTCATGGCGAAGCCCCTCAGATCACAACCACGGCGACAAGGCTCGCGAGCGATAGCGCGAGCGGCCACTTGAGGAAGAAACGGAACGCCTGGTCGATGCGCATGCGGCCGCAGGAGACCCGCACCAGCGTGACGCCCACGAGCATCAGCAGCAGGAGCTTGCATAACTGCACCGCCAGGCCCGCCACGCCGCTGGGCGCGGTCGGGAAGAACAGCGCGATGCCCAAGCTCAGCACCACCACTGATTTGAGCGCCGACATGACCTTGAACAGTCCCAGCGCCGGACCGGAGTACTCCAACAGCGGTCCTTCCAGCACTTCGGTTTCGGCTTCCGGTATGTCGAACGGAATGATGCCGAGGTTGGCCGGGTAGAAGGCGAGGAACGCCAACAGCGCCGGCCACATCACCGGATCGAACAGGAAGGCGCCGTGGCGCGCCTGGTAGGCGACGATCTCGGTCAGCGAGAAACTGGCCCACCCGCCTTGCCCGTGACCGACGCGCACGGCGATGGCGGCGACGACCAAGACCAGCGGTCCCTCGTAGGCCAGCATCAGCGCCATTTCGCGCGAGAAGCCGATGGCGCCGAAGGGCGAACCGGAGGCCGAGCCGGCGATCATCAGCACCACCGCCGGAATGGCCAGCAGGTAGAGCAGCACCAGCAGATTGCCGAGCGCGGGATCGGGCGTGTAGACGCCGGCGATCGGCACCATGGCCGCGGCCAGCATCATCGTCGCGGCGCCCACGAGCGGCGCGCCGAGAAATACCGGCTGGCTGGCGATATCCGGCACCATGGTGCGCTTGAAGGCCAGTTTCACCAGGTCGAAGAACGGTTGCGCCAGCGGTGGGCCGACACGGCGCTGCAGCCGCGCGGCGAGACGGCGGTCGACCCCTTTGAGCGCGAGCCCGAGGACGAGGGCGAACAGCCCGCCCGGGAACAGCAAGACGGCGAGCGGATAAGCATACGGTTGCATGATGGTCTCCCTCATTCCGGTAAGTGCGATTCGGCCGACTGCGCCGGGTCGGCGCTATAGCCGGTATCGTGGCGGGCGCGCAGCAGCGCGCGGATCGCCGCGTCCGGGGTTTCGAACAGGTTGGAGGCGCCGACGTGTTCGGCCTCCGGCGTCAGGTCGTTGACGCCGCACAGGTGGATCGGCGAGCGCACCACCGGCGCGCCGGCCCGGCCCGCGCGCAGATAGCGCATGCCAAGGCCGATCAGGATCAGCAGCAGGGCCGACAACACGCCCGGATGCCAGCCGTCGGTGCCGGGCAGTGGACCAGCCCAGCTCGCGGCGATCGGCTGCATGCCGAGCTGAACTTGCAGCGAGGCGATCGGCACCAGCAGCACACCCGGGAACAAGCCGACGATCAGGCTCGCGCCAGCCAGCACCGCCATCGGCACGAGCATGACCGGCGGCGCTTCCCGTGCCTGCGCCGCGGCCGCGCCCGGCACGCCCATGAAGGCGGCGTGGGCGAATTTCAGCACCGCGGCGAGGGTGAACAGGCTCGAGATCATGGCGAACACGCCGAGCACCACGTGGCCGCTTTGGAACGCCGCCATATAGATCAGCCACTTCGAGGCGAAGCCGTTGAGCGGCGGAATGCCCGCCAGCGATAGCCCGGCGAACAGGAAGATACCGAAGGTGATCGGCATCTTGCGCCCCAGGCCGCCCAGCTGGTCGAGCGTGGTGGCGTGGCTCGCCACCATGATGCAGCCGGCGCACAGGAACAGCAGGTCCTTGAGCATCATGTGGTTGACGAAGTGCATCAGGCCGCCGGCCACGCCCAGGCTCGTGCCGAACGCGAGCGCCATGGTGATGTAGCCGAGCTGGCTGACGGTGCTGTAGATCAACAGGCGCTTGATGCCGGTTTGCACCACCGCCATCGCCCCCGCATAGAGCAACGTGATGCCGCCGATGACCGCCACGACGTTCATCACCGTCGGCGTGCCGGCGATCCAACCTAGCCGGCCGACCACCGCGGCGCCGCCGAGCAGCGTGAACAGCCGCAGCACCCCATACGGACCACTCTTGAGCAGCACGGCGGAGATGTAGCCCGATACCGGTGTCGGCGCGGTGGCCGGGTGCATCTGGTAGTCGATGCGCACAGGCAGCATCGCCGCCTTCATCAACATGCCGAGGAACACCAGGCCGAGCGCGCCGCCGAGCCAGGCGGCCGGCATGCTGGGCGCCGCCGCCGCGAGCGCGGCGAAATCGAAGCTGCCGGCGGCGTGGCCGAACATCGCGATGCCGAGGAACATGAAGCAGGCGCCGACGGTGTTGAAGATGAAGTACTTGAATGCCTCGCGCCGCGCGTCCTCGGTTTCTTCATGCACGAGCGCCACATACAGCGCCCAACTGCTCATCAGTTCCCAGAAGGCGAAGAAGTTGAACAAGTCGTGACTGCCGGTCATGCCGACGAGGCCGGCGATCATCAGCGCGAAGGCGGCATAGAAGCGCCCTTGCGCATGGCCGTGCGCCATATAGCCAGTGGCGTAGGCCATATTGAGCGTGCCGACGCCGGTGATCAGCAGCGCGAAGGCGAACGACAAGCCGTCGTAATGCCCGGGCTGCAGCAGTACCGCGACGAAGCTCGCGGCGATCACCGCGATGGCGAGCCAGCCGGCCGCCGGTTGCGAACGCTTGCCGACGAGCCAGATCGCCAGCGATCCCAGCGCGGCCACCAGGGCGGCGGCCGGCCAAGCGATGGTCAGATTGGGCCAGACCGCCGGCGCCAGCGCGCCGCGCGCGGCTACCCAGTCGCCGATCGCGCCGACCCAGGCGATCTGCGCGCCCGGCAGCACGCCGCCGGCGACGATGGCCGCAGCCAGCACGCCGATGGCGATGACCATCGGCAGCGGCGCTTCATGCACGTCCGCCGGCCCTTGGTAGGGATGGAAGAACAGCAGGCGGACCACGCGCAGGTAGTAGAAGGCGGCGATGATGCTGCCCAGCAGCAACAGGGCGGCGACATCGATCCGCCCGGCCGACACGGCGGCGGCGATCATCAGGAATTTACTGATGAAGCCGGAGAAGGGCGGCAGGCCCATGATGGCGACCGTGGCCAGCGCGTAGCAGCCGGCGCTAAACGGCATTTTGCGTCCCAGACCGGCCAGATCGGCGATTTGCCGCTTGCCGCTACGCAGGATGAAGGCGCCGGCGGCGAAGAACAGCAGGGTCTTCATGACGGCGTGGTTGGTGACGTGCAACAGCGCGGCGCCGGTGGCGAGCGAGGTGCCGAGCCCCAGCACCGCGGCGATTTCGCCGATCTGCGCCAAGGTCGAATAGGCCAGCATGCGCTTGAGTTCGACTTGCAAGAGCGCCATGACCTCGCCATAGAGCAAGGTGGCGGCGCCGAGCAAGGTCAGCAGCGCGCCGATGCCGGCGCCACCGGCGCTAAAGCGGTGCAGCGCGCCTAGGCCGATGATCACGTATAGCACCTTGACCAGGCCGAATATCCCAGCCTTGGTCAAAATGCCGGACAGCGGCGCGGAAATCGACGACGGCGCCTCGGGGTGGGCCAGCGGCAGCCAGCTGTGCAACGGCACCAGGCCCGCCTTGACGGCGAAGCCTATGAAGAAACACAGCGCAATGAGCGCGCCGATTGCCGGATCGATGCGGCCGATCTGCGTCGCCGCCACGGCAAACTCGAAGCTGCCGGTCTGGGCATGCAGGAGCAGAATGCCGAAGTGCATGACGTAGGCGCCGCCGGCGCACATCAGGAAGTACACCAGACCGGCCTTGAGCGCCTTATCGGTTTGCTCGTGCACGATCAGGAAGTACGACGTCCAGGTCATCAGCTCCCAGAACACGTAGAAGTTGCCGAACTCGTGCGCGGTGGCGAGCCCGAGCATCGAACCGGTCAGCAGGAACAGGAAGAAGTAATAACGGCCGACGTGGTGCGCATGGCGCATGTAGCCGAGCGAGTAGAGCACCACCAGGAACAGGATGCCGGCGAACAGCAGGGCGAACAGGCGCGAAGCCGGATCGAGCCCCGGTGTCAGCGCGGCCAGCGCCACGGTGGCGGCGGCCAAGGCCAGCGCGGCGTAATCGCGCATGCCGCGCGAGACGCGGTCGAGCATGAAGAGCGCGAAGCCGCCGAGATAGGGCACCAGCACCAGCGTATCCCACGGCGATTCGAACTCGGGCACGCGCGGCGCGCGCCCTACGCCGGCCAGTTGCTCGGCCGCGTGCAGGAACGGATGCGGCCAGACGCTGATGAGGATCGTCACGGCGGCCAACAGCCAAGCCAACGGCTGGGCGAGACGCGGCGCCGGTTTGAGCGCCTCCTCGCCGCGCGGCGACTCGAAGCAGACGCGCTGGATGACGATCAGGTAGTAGCAGGCGGCGACGATGCTGGCCACCGTGCCGACGGCCGCCAGCAGCAGCTGGCCGTGATCGATGGCGGCATAAAGCACCAGAAATTTACTGTAGGATCCCTTAAAGGGCGACAGCCCCAGCACCGAAAACATGCCGAAGCCGAACAGCAGCGCCGGCAGCGGTTGACGCGCGCCGCTGCCCGCCAGGTCGTCGAGCTTGCTCGATCCGGCGCGGCGCGCCAGCCACCAGGCGCTGACAATCACCAGCCCGCGCATGACCGCTTGATAGCCCAGATGCATGGTGGCGCCGGTGAGCCCCGCCGGTCCGCCGATACCGATGCCCATCAGCAGATAGCCGACCTCGGCAAGCGTCGAGACGATGATCAGACGCTTGAGGTCCCGCATCGACAACAAGGCGGCGATCTCCCCGAAGAGCAGAAGCGCGGCGCCGAGCCAAGCAATCAGGCTGGGATCCTGTGTTACGTGAAGTAGCATGGTCTTTCCCTTCCGTGGTTCCAAGTCATGTCTTGCAAATAAGCAGCCTCGGGGTCATCCCGGTTTCCTGCAGTATTGGCGGCGGCTTGAGACAGCCACAACGGAAACCCCGTATCTGGAAAACCGTTGTGTCAATTCGTGACAGTGGCGTTTCGATGGCCGCGAGGGGCTTTGCCGCCGCGCCGGGATCTGCCTTAATTCGGACCATAGGCAGCGTGAGAGGGATGATCGATGCACGAAACCGCCATCGTTTCCGGCTTGATGCGCATTCTCGACACGCAGGCGCGCGCGCACGACGTCAAGCGCATCGCCCGCGTTACCCTGAAGGTGGGTCGCTTGCGCGCGGTCGAGCCCGCGCAGCTGCGACTGTGCTTCGAGCTGTTCGCCGAGGATACGGTGGCCGCCGGCGCCCAATTGGTGATCGATCCGGTGCCGGTGCGCGCGCGCTGCACACATTGTCAGGCGGAGTTCGAGGTGCCGCGCTACCGTTTCGACTGCCCGCGCTGCGGCGCGGGCGAGGTGACGGTGATCAGCGGGCAGGAACTTTACATCGAGAGTTTCGAGCCCGCCGAGGAGTCGAGAGATGACGAGCGTTGACATCGCGGCAGGACTGACCGATGCCTTTGGCCGGCGGATCCGCTATCTGCGGCTATCGGTGACCGACCGCTGCAACCTGCGCTGCCGTTATTGCATGGGCGGCGATGTGACGTTCCTGCCCAAGCGCGAGATCCTGACGCTGGAGGAAATGCTGCGCGTCAGCGAAGTGTTCGTCCGCTTGGGTGTGGTCAAGGTGCGCGTGACCGGCGGCGAGCCGTTGGCCCGCCCCGGCGTGGTCGGTTTGATCGAGCGTCTCGGCGCGCTGCTTGACGGCGGCGGGCTGGAGGAGCTGACGCTGACCACCAACGGCATTCTGCTCGCGCGCCACGCGTCCGCGTTGCAAGCCGCCGGCGTGCGCCGCGTCAATGTGTCGCTCGACACGCTCGACGCCTCGCGTTTCCAGGCCATCACCGGCCACGATGGCTTGGCGCAGGTGCTGGCCGGCATCGAGGCCGTGCGCGCGCTGGGTATCGCCGTACGGCTGAACACCGTGGTGCAGGGCGGAGTCAACGACGACGAGTTGGATCGCCTGGTGGCGTGGAGCGGCGGTCATGGCTGCGATATGGCGCTGATAGAGTGCATGCCGATGAAGGGCGCCGCCGCCGGTCCCGCGCTATTGCTCGACGCCGTGCGCGACCGGCTCGCCGAACGGTGGACGCTGCAGCCGCTGAGCGAACGCAGCACCGGGCCGGCGGACTACTGCCGCGTGGTGGAAACCGGTCAACGGCTGGGATTCATCGCGCCGATGAGCCATGGGTTTTGCCCGCGCTGCAACCGCGTGCGTCTTACCTGCAGCGGTCGCTTGGTGTTGTGCCTTGGTCAAGACCATGGCGTCGACTTGCGTCCGGCACTACGCGAGCAAACGTCGGACGCAGCGCTGGAAGACGCCATCCGCGCGGCCATCGCCAGCAAGCCGCCTCGTCACCATTTTGCCGCCTCGGGCCAAACGGCGGAGACGGCCGCGCCGATGTGGCAAATGGGTGGTTAATCACTTGCAGAACACGCTGGGAGAGAACGATGTGCGATACCTGCGGTTGCAACCTGACCGACGCCAACCGGCACCTGGTGGCGGCTGAACCACGAGAAACCATCGAGGTGCTGGAAAATCTGCTGGCGGAGAACGACCTTCAGGCCATGCGCAATCGCGCGCGCTTCAATGCCCGCGGCTTGTTGGCGGTCAACCTGATGTCCTCGCCCGGCAGCGGCAAGACCGCCTTGCTGGAGGCGACCATCCAGGCGCTGCCGCCCGGCGTGCGGGTGGCGGTGATCGAGGGCGACCTGGAGACCGAGAACGACGCCGCGCGCATCCGCCGCCATGGCGTGCCGGCGGTGCAGATTACCACCGGCATGGCGTGTCATCTGGACGCGCATATGGTGGGGCAGGCGTTGCAGCGGCTGGATTTGTCCGCGATCGACATCCTGTTCATCGAGAACGTCGGCAACCTGGTGTGTCCGGCCAATTTCGATATCGGCCAACATTGCAACGTGCTATTGCTGTCGGTGACCGAGGGCGACGACAAGGCGGCGAAATACCCCGTCATGGTGCGCGCGGCCGACGCGGTATTGATCACCAAGACCGATCTGTTGCCGTATATCGAGGAATTCGACCTGGCCCGCGCGCGCGAGGCCGTTGGCGGGGTGCGCCGCGACGTGCCGTTGTGGGAAGTGTCGGCCAAAAACGGCAAGGGTTTGGCGCGCTGGCTCGACTGGCTGACGGCCAGCTTGACCGCCTGCCGCGCGGCGCCCGGTCCGTCGTACGCGCCGGCCGAGCCGCGCGCACGGGTATCCGCGCCCGCGCACGCGTCGCGTCGTTAGGGCCTGTCTGCAAACTATTTGTGAACTGCGCTGGCCTGGTAAATGGCCAGCCCTTCGGGGCCGGTATCAGCCGGCGCATCGCGTTGTCGCTTGCCCCTTGCAGTGAATGACACTGCGGCGGGACGCGCTTCTAGCGCTGCATCCCGCTGATGCCGGCCGCAGCCGCAAATAGTTTGCAGACAGGCCCTAGCG
>NZ_JAFAND010000049.1 GCF_019232825.1 Paludibacterium sp.
GATCACCGCCTCTTTGTCCGGACCGTTGATCTGGTTCGGAAACGCCTGCGCCTCAAGACAAAACCCGTCGTGCTTGCGATAGGGGTCGGGCTTCCGCCCCTGGACGCCATCGAGAAAATTGCCGCTGTAGAATTGCAGCCCCGGCGCCGTCGTCGCCACCGTCAGCTGCCGTCCGGAGCCGGGGTCGAACACCGTGGCCACCTCGCGCGGTTCGGCTTCGTTCAGTAGCGGCGGCAGGCAATAGCAATGATCGAAGCCATGCCCCAGCTTCAGCTGCGGATCGGGCCAAGCCAGCCGCGGCCCGATCGGCGCCGGCTGCCGAAAATCGAAGGCGCTGCCCGATACCTCGGCGCGCCCGGTCGGGATCGCGGACGCATCGATCGTCAAATAGCTGTCGGCCTCGATGGACAGAATATGGTCATAGATATCCGCCGTTCCGCCATTGAGATTGAAATACGGGTGCGACGTGAGATTGATCGGCGTCGGCGCATCGGAGGTCGCGCTAAAGTCGATGGTCAACGCATCCTGATCGTCGAGGCAATAGCGCACGGCCACCCTCACCGTGCCGGGAAAGCCGCCATCCCCCTCATGCGAGACGTATTTCATCAGCAAGCCATCGCCATCCCGTTCCGCGTCCCACAGCGCGAGATGAAAACCCGCGTCGCCGCCATGCAGATGGTTGCGCCCCTCGTTGCTGTCGACGCGATATTCGACGCCATCGAGCGAAAAGCGCGCGGCCTCGATACGGTTGGCCCAGCGCCCGATCAAACCGCCGAAATACACCGGATTGGTTTCGTACCCCGTCACATCGGGGTAACCCAGCAGAATGTCCTGCACGCGCCCGTAGCGGTCGCGCGCAAACCACGAAATCAGGTTCGCGCCAAGATCGCTGATCACGACGCGGCTGTCGTGAGCGTTGCTTAACGTGTAATAGCTGTAGTTTCTGCCTGCCGGCGCCTGTCGGATGGTCTCATGCCGGGAAAGCGTGGAATGCATAGGATCGTTCGAGATCATGTTTATTGCCCTGTCTCGTTGAGGGGGTGCGCCGGCTCGTCCGAAGAGAGGGCGAGTTGTTCCTGATAACCGCGCGGCGTACAGCCGAGTTCGCGCTTGAATACCGCATGCATGTACTGCATCGACGAAAACCCGCAGCGGATCGCAATTTCGGCGATGCTCAGGTTTTCGTCGCGCAACAGCTGCTGCGCCGCCGCCAGTTTGAAATGCAAAATTTCGTCGTGCACGCTGTGCCCGCGGCTGCGGCGGAAATACATTTCGAGCGACGAGCGCGACACGCCGACATAATCGGCGACCTGCTCGGTGCGAATGCCGTGACAGGCGTGCAAACGGATGAAATGCCGCGCCTTCATCACATAGGGGTGATTGGCCGGCTCATGGCGGCTTGAGGCCATGACGTTGATGCCGGCCGGCGGGATGACGATGCGGGTCGGGTCGAGCTGCACGCCATGCAGCATGCGATGCATCAGGTGCGCCGCGGTCATGCCCATTTCATGGGTGCCTTGCGCGACCGAGCTCAAGGGGATGCGCGTCAGGGTGCGGGCCAGCGGATCGTTGTCGATGCCGATCAGCGCGACCTGCTCCGGCACGGCGATGTCGGCGCTCAGGCAGGCCTGCAGCAGCTGCAGCGCGCGCGCGTCGGTCACCGCGACGATGCCGATCGGCTTGGGCAGGCTTTGCAGCCACTCCATCTGTTGCCTAACGGTCGTCTCCCACGACGGCGCATAGGTTTTTTCGCCACGATAGATATGGCACTCCAGTCCCTCTTGCCGCATGCGGAACTCGAACGCCTTCTCGCGCTCCTGCGCCCAGCGGTTGGTGGGCGCCGCCGGCAAGCTGAAACAAGCGAAGCGTTGCAAGCCGGACTCGATCAGATGGTCGAGCGCCAGTTTCACCAGCTTGAAATTGTCGGTCGCCACATAGGGCACCTTATCCGGGTAGTCGCTCTCATCGGCATACGATCCGCCGACGGCGACGACCGGCAGTTGGCTGCGCGCCAGCGCCGCGCTGACCTCGGGGTCGTCAAAGTCGGCGATGATGCCATGGCCCTGCCAACGTTCGATACCGTTGAGCCGGCAACGGTAATCCTCCTCCAGAAACAGATCCCAACCGGTGCGCGTGCTGCGCAGATAGTCGCCGATGCCGGTGATGATTTCCCTGTCGTAAATCTTGTTGGCGTTGAACAGCAACGCAACACGATACGACGACTGCGTCTCGCTCATGGGCTCCTCCTTGCGTCGAGGCCTCGTACGTTTTAGCGATTGTATGCAGCTTCGTGCCGGTTTGGATCGATTTTGCGGTTGCAACAAAGATAAACGCTATGACGATTGGCGGATTTCATAATTGTGACCGCTCGAAGCGGATTGCTAGTATGGCACCACCCCCGATACTGGAGAGCTGGCGGCCGCCAAAATGCGCGTTTCGGCACCGGGGACGAGAAGGCCTTGTCCTGCACGCGGGCGTCTGGCTCGCGTGGGAAGGCTTGAGCATGAAACCAAAGGAGCCTGGAAATGGTTTACTTCCCCAACGTCGAATCCGTCCGCTTCGAGGGTGCCGCTACGACCTCGCCTCTGGCTTTTCGACATTACGACGCCGACAAACGCGTGCTCGGCAAATCCATGAAGGAACATCTGCGCTTTGCCGCCTGCTATTGGCACACGTTCGTCTGGGAAGGCAGCGACATGTTCGGCCCGGGCACGTTCCACCGCCCGTGGCGCACGCCGGGCGATGAAATGGCGCTGGCCCGCGCGAAAGCCGACGCGGCGTTCGAATTTTTCACCAAGCTCGGCATCGGCTTCTACACCTTCCACGATGCCGACGTCGCGCCCGGCGGCGCCAACGTCAACGAATACCTGAGCAATATGGCCGCGATGGTCGACGTGCTCGAACGCAAGCAAGCCGAAACCGGCATGCGTTTGCTGTGGGGTACCGCCAATCTATTCAGCCACCCGCGCTATGCCGCCGGTGCGGCAACCAACCCCGACCCCGACGTCTTCGCTTACGCCGCGGCCCAGGTGATGACCGCCATGAACGCCACCCTGCGTCTGGGCGGCGACAACTACGTGCTGTGGGGCGGACGCGAGGGCTACGACACGCTGTTGAACACCGATCTGAAGCGCGAGCGCGAGCAGTTCGGCCGCTTCATGAGCATGGTGGTCGAGCACAAGCACAAGATCGGTTTCGGCGGCACGCTGCTGATCGAGCCCAAACCGCAAGAACCCAGCAAGCATCAGTACGACTACGACACCGCCACGGTTTACGGCTTCCTCAAGCAATTCGGGCTGGAAAAAGAGATCAAGCTCAATATCGAGGCCAACCACGCCACCCTGGCCGGCCACAGCTTCCAACACGAAATCGCCACCGCGGCCTCGCTGGGCATCCTCGGCAGCGTCGACGCCAACCGCGGCGACATGCAAAACGGCTGGGATACCGACCAGTTCCCGAACAGCGTGGAAGAAATGACCGTCGTGCTGTACGAGATTCTGAAAGCGGGCGGGCTCGGCAACGGCGGCTTCAACTTCGACGCCAAGGTGCGCCGCCAAAGCATCGACGGCATCGACCTGTTCCACGGCCATGTCGGCGCGATGGACGTCCTGGCGCTGGCGCTCGAACGCGCGGCGGGGCTGATCGAAAACGACGTGCTGGCACAATTCAAGGCGCAGCGTTACGCCGGCTGGGACGGCGATTTCGGCCGCGACATTTTGGCCGGCAAACTCCAGCTCAGCGATTTGGCGGAAACGGCCAAACGGCGCAACCTGGACCCGCAGCCGGTCAGCGGCCGCCAGGAAATGCTGGAAAATCTTGTCACCCGGGCCATTTACGGTTAATCGGGAGCCGCCATGTTCATGGGAATCGACCTCGGCACATCCGGGGTGAAAGCGATCCTGCTGGATCGTGGCGATCATGTGATCGCCAGCGCCAGCGCCGCCTTGTCGCTACTGCCGCAGCCTGCCGGCTGCGGCCTGTGGCGCGAGCAGGCGCCGGCCGACTGGTGGCGCGCGACCGAGGAAGCGGTCGTCGCGCTGCTGGCATCGGCGCGGGCCGGGGGGGCTGATCCATCGGCCATCGAGGCGATCGGGCTGACCGGGCAGATGCATGGCGCCACGGTGCTCGACGCCGACGGCGAGGTGCTGCGGCCGGCCATCCTCTGGAACGACGGCCGCTCATTCGCCGAGTGCGCCGAACTCGAGCAACGCGTGCCGCAGTCGCGCGCCATCACCGGCAACATCATGATGCCGGGGTTTACCGCGCCCAAACTGCTGTGGCTGGCGCGCCACGAACCGAAGGTGTTCGAGCGCATCGCCAAGGTCTTGCTGCCCAAGGACTGGCTGCGCTTCCGCCTGACCGGCGTCTACGCCAGCGACATGTCCGATGCCGCCGGCACGATGTGGCTCGATGTCGCGCGGCGCGATTGGAGCGACGCGTTGCTCGCGGCCACCGGCCTGACGCGATCGCACATGCCGTCGCTCCATGAAGGGCCGCAGATCACGGGATCGCTCGACCCGGCGATCGCGCGGCGCTGGGGGCTTGCGCCTGTGCCGGTGGTCGCCGGCGCCGGCGACAACGCGGCGGGGGCCATCGGCGTCGGCATCGTCCGCCCCGGACAAGCCATGCTGTCGCTCGGCACATCGGGAGTTTACTTTGCCGCCAGCGACGGCTTTCTCGCCAACCCCGAGCGCGCCGTGCACAGCTTCTGCCATGCCTTGCCCAGCACCTGGCATCTGATGTCGGTCATGCTGTCGGCGGCGGCCTGCCTGGACTTTACCGCCCGCCTGACCGGCTACGCCGACGTGCCCGCGCTGCTGGCCGACGCCGAGCGCCATGAAGACGGCTTGCCCAACCGCGCCGCGCCGCTGTTTCTACCGTATCTGAGTGGGGAACGCACGCCGCACAACGATCCGAACGCACAAGGTGTCTTCTTTGGTTTGAACGCCGCCACGGTACGCGCCGACCTTGCGCGCGCCACGCTGGAAGGGGTCGGCTTCGGTCTGTGCGACGGCATCGAGGCGGTGGCCGCAACCGGGCTCGTGGCCGCCGACATCACGCTCATCGGCGGCGGATCGCGTAGCGCGTATTGGGCGCAGATGCTGGCGGACATTACCGGATGCGCGCTGACCCGGCGCGAGGGCGGCGATGTTGGACCGGCGCTCGGCGCGGCGCGCCTGGCGCGTCTCGGCATGGCCATGCATACCGGCGAGCCCGCCCCGCTTGCCGAGATATGCCCGGTGCCGCGGCGCATCGATACGTTCGAACCCGATGCTGGCCGGCATCGGCTGTATGCCGAACGGCGCGAGACGTTCCAGCGCCTGTATCGGCAATTGCAACCGTTGTTCGCGGTTTGAACTGATGGCGAAGCCGGTGGGGAGACCGGCTCAACGCCTGTTGCTGTAGGGAGCTGTCGTTGAAATGTGGCGAGGGCGCGGAAGAACAAGCCAACCGCGCGGCGCGTCACGCAAACCATACCAACACAGGAGCAACATCAAATGCAAAAGTTTGCCAAACAAGCCGTATTAGCCGTGGTTTCCGTCGCGGTCATGTCATTGTGGAGCGTGTCGGCCAGAGCCGACGCAACCCATCCCAAGATCGGTTTTTCCATCGACGATCTGCGCGTGGAACGCTGGGCGCGCGACCGCGATTTCTTCGTGGCGGCCGCCGGAAAGCTCGGCGCCACGGTTTATGTGCAATCCGCCGACGCCAGTGAGCAACGGCAGATTTCCCAGATCGAAAACCTGATTTCCCGCGGCGTCGACGCCATCGTGATCGTGCCGTTCAACTCGACGGTACTGACCAATACCATTAAGGAAGCCAAAAAGGCCGGCATCAAGGTGATCTCCTACGATCGCCTGATCCTGAACGCCGATATCGACAGTTACATCTCGTTCGATAACGAGAAGGTCGGCGAAATGCAAGCCGGCGAAATCGTCAAACTCAAGCCGCAAGGCCGCTATTACCTGCTCGGCGGCTCTCCGACCGACAATAACGCCAAGATGCTGCGCGAAGGCCAGATGAAGGTGCTCAAGCCCTACGTCGACAAAGGCGCGATCAAGATCGTCGGCCAGCAATGGGTGCGCGATTGGAACCCGACCGAGGCGCTGTCCATCATTGAAAACGCCCTGACGGCCAACAACAACAATATCGACGCGATCGTCGCCTCCAACGACGGCACCGCCGGCGGCGCGATCCAGGCGCTGGCCGCGCAACAGCTGTCGGGCAAGGTGCCGGTATCCGGGCAGGATGCCGACCTCGCCGCCGTCAAGCGCGTGATTGCCGGCACGCAGGCGATGACCGTTTACAAGCCGCTGAAGCTCATCGCCACGGAAGCCGCCAAATTGGCCGTCGACTTGGTCCGCAACGTCAAACCCAAGTACAACGCGGTCTATGACAATGGCGCCAAGAAGGTCAATACCGTACTGTTGACCCCCACGGTGCTGACGAAGAGCAACGTCAATATTCTGGTGAAGGACGGCTTCTATACCCAGGCTCAACTCGGCCAATAATCGTTCTCTCGGATCGAGTGCGGCTTGCGCGCACGGCCGGCCTATCGAGCCGGCCGGCCGCGGCGCGCCAATGCGCACTCGCCATAAGCCACTGAGTGAGAGTCGATATGTCCGACTATTTGATGGAAATGAAGGGAATCGTCAAATCGTTTGACGGCGTGCGCGCCCTCAACGGTATCGATATCCGAATCCGAGCCGGCGAATGCCTAGGCCTGTGCGGCGAAAACGGCGCCGGCAAGTCCACCCTGATGAAGGTGCTATCGGCCGTCTATCCGTATGGCACCTGGGAAGGCGAGATCCTGTGGGAGCGGCAGCCGCTCAAGGCGCACGCCATCCGCGAGACCGAAGCCGCCGGCATCATCATCATTCATCAGGAACTGATGCTGGTGCCGGAGCTGTCGGTGGCGGAAAACATCTTTCTCGGGCACGAGATCAAGCGCTTCGGCGGCCGTCTCGACTACCCCGCCATGTACAAGCGCGCCAGCGAGCTGATGACCGAGCTGGGCATGCCCGAGATCAATGTGGCGATGCCCGTCATGAACCTCGGCGGCGGCCATCAGCAACTGGTGGAAATCGCCAAGGCGCTCAATAAGCAAGCCAAGCTGCTGATTCTCGACGAGCCCTCCTCGTCGCTGACCGCGTCCGAAATCAGCGTGCTGCTCGACATCATCCGCGGGCTGAAGAAGAAAGGCGTGGCCTGCGTCTACATTTCGCACAAGCTGGAGGAAGTCGTCGCTATCTGCGACACCGTCGCGGTCATCCGCGACGGGCAGCATATCGCCACGACGCCGATGAGCGAACTTAACGTCGACCGCATCATCGCGCAGATGGTCGGACGCGAGCTGACCGCGCTCTATCCGAAACAGCAGCACCCGATCGGCGAAACCGTCTTCGAGGCTCGTCATGTCACCTGTCTCGACCTCGACAATCCCCAGCGCAAGCGCGTGGACGATGTGTCGTTCGAGCTGCGGCAAGGCGAGATTCTCGGCATCGCCGGCCTGGTCGGCGCCGGGCGCACGGAACTCGTGTCCGCGCTCTTTGGCGCCTACCCCGGTCATTACCAGGCCGAGGTGCGCATGGGCGGCAAGCGCATCGATGCGTCGAGCCCCGTCGCGGCGATACGCCATGGCCTGTGCATGGTGCCCGAGGATAGAAAGCGGCACGGCATCGTGCCCGACCTCAGCGTCGGCCAGAACATCACGCTCGCGGTGCTCAAGGCTTACACGCGCCACACGCGCATCGATGCCGAGGCCGAGCTGGAAACCATCCGCGACGAGATCGGACGGTTGAAGCTGAAAACCGCGAATCCCTTCCTGCCGATCACCAGCCTGTCGGGCGGCAACCAGCAAAAAGCCGTGCTTTCGAAGATGCTGCTCACGCGGCCGAAAATCCTCATTCTCGACGAGCCGACCCGAGGCGTCGACGTGGGCGCCAAAGCAGAGATCTACCGCCTGATTGTCGAGCTGGCCACGCAGGGCATTTCCATCATCATGGTGTCGTCCGAAATGGCCGAAGTGCTCAGTGTCTCGGACCGAGTGCTGGTCATGGGCGAAGGAGTGCTGCGCGGCAATTTCATCAACGACAATCTGAGCCAGGAAACCGTACTGGCGGCTGCGATCGATCCGGCCGCGCGCGTTGGCGGCGACATCGCGTCGGCAACGCCCCCCAGTGAGCGCGTGAACATGGAGTCCGTATGAAAGAACTCAATATCAAACAGCTGTTCGGCCAATATAAAGTGTTGGCGTTGTTGATCGCGATCGCCATCATCTGGTCGTTCTTTTCGTGGCAGACGCAAGGGGATTTCATTTCCGCGCGCAACATCTCGAACTTGCTGCGGCAAATGTCGGTCACCGGCATTCTGGCCTGCGGGATGGTGCTGGTGATCATTTCCGGCGAGATCGACTTGTCGGTGGGGTCGCTGCTCGGCTTGCTCGGCGGCGTGGCCGCGGTGCTCGATGTCTTGCACGGCATCAGCCTGCCGCTGACACTGATTTGTGTGCTGGCGCTGGGTCTGCTGATCGGGCTGTGCAACGGCTACATGACCGCCTATCTCGGCATTCCCTCTTTTATCGTCGGCCTCGGCGGCATGCTGGCGTTTCGCGGCATTCTGCTTGGCGTGACCGGCGGGCTGACCATCGCGCCGGTTTCCGACAACCTCGTGGCGATCGGACAGGGCTATCTGCCGGCCTGGCTCGGCAGCGCGCTCGGATTCGCCTTGTTGGCGCTGGCGCTCGTGCTCACCTGGCGTCAGCGCGGCAACCGCAAACGCCACAACTTGCCGGCCGCGCCACTGTGGCGCGATGTCGTCCGGCTCGCGGTCATCGGCGCGATCCTGCTTTTATTCGTGCGCACGCTCGACAGCTACGACGGCATCCCGGTGCCGGTGCTGCTGTTGCTGGCGCTACTGGGTATTTTTTCCTACGTCACGTCACAGACCGTATTCGGCCGCCGCATCTACGCCGTGGGCAGCAATATGGAGGCCACGCGGCTCTCCGGCGTCAACGTGAAAGCGGTGAAATTGTGGATTTTCGGCATCATGGGTCTGATGTGCGCGCTGGCGGGTCTCGTCAATACCGCCCGCCTGGCGGCGGGATCGCCGTCGGCCGGCACGTCGGGTGAGCTGGATGCCATCGCCGCCTGTTTTATCGGCGGCACCTCGATGCGAGGCGGCTCAGGCACCGTCTACGGCGCGCTGATCGGCGCGCTGGTGATGGCGAGCCTCGACAACGGCATGTCGATGCTGGACGTCGATACGTTCTGGCAAATGATCGTCAAGGGCAGCATTCTGGTCCTCGCGGTCTGGATCGACGTCAGCACGCGCACGGGCCGGCGCTGAACGGCCTGTGCACCCACTGAGGTCGTGCGTTGCTTCGCGAACGCACGCTACCCAACCCTTAGTTCAACGCCCCCAGCTGCGCCAACAACTTGGCGCAGCGCTTATCTCCAGGCGCCAGCGACAAGGCGGTCATCAACACCTCGACCGCCTCGCGCCGCAGCTGCGGGTCGTCGCGCTGTTCCAGCGACAACATCATCACGTGGCCACAGTTCACCAGCACGCGCACGTTGGCCGGCATCGCCGCCACCGCGCGGCGCATCGACGCCACCGCCTCGGGGAGCTTGCGGTCGCGCGCCAGCAGCACGCCCTCGTTCATCAGCGCCGTCGCTTCGTCGCGCGCCGCCTTCACCCACTTCATGCCCTCTTCGTGCAAGCCGGCGTCGCTGTAGGTTTTAGAGACGCGCGCGAGCAAGGCCTGGTCATCCGGGTTATTGCGCACCACGTCGGACAGCAGCGCCACCGCCGCTTCCTTGCGGCCGGTCTGGAAGAACAGCGCAGCGGTCTCCATACTGGCCTTGGTGTCGTGATGCAAGGCGGCCTTTTTCATCATCTCGCTCACCGCCACCGCCGACTGCTCCGCCTGCTCGGCCATGCCGTTTTGCTGATAGATCAGCCCCTCCACCGCCTTGGCGCGGATGTGCACGGCCGCGTCCTCGAACACCTGCGGCAGCGTGCCGAGCAGGCGCGCGGCCTCCTCGGTCTGGTGGCGTCCGCCGATGATGTGCGCCAAGCCGATATAGCTGTCGGGCGTTTTCAGCACCGAGTGCTGTCCCACTGTCATGCTCTTGCGGAAAGACGCCTCGGCGGTTTCGGTGTCGCCGCAGCGCAGCGCCAGCTCGCCCATGTTCTTCTGCCGCACCGGCGAGTTGGGTGACAGCCGGGCGGCGCTTTCCAGCGTTTTGCGAGCCTGTTCGAACTGGCCTAGCTTCTCTTGCGCCACGGCCAGCAGATCGTAGGCGCGGACATGGGCCGGCAGCTCGTCGATCACTTGTTTGAGCAGCTGGCAGCTGCCGTGATAATCGCCTTCGTACTGCATGACTTCCGCCAGGGCGACCCGCGCCCAGGCCAGATCGCGGCCCTTCAGCACCTCTTCGAGCAAGGCGCGCGCCGGCTCGAAATCGCCGATCGACACCAGCATCTGCGCTTTCCAGCGCAATAGTTCGCTGGCGTATTGTTTTTCCTGTTTGATCTTTTCATCGCATTTCGCCAGCGCGCCGCGCACATCCTTGCGCCGCAGCTTGACGTCGATGTCGGCAAAAACGCTCTTGCGGGCCAAGACCCGCCCCAAGCGCTGATGCAACAGCCCGGCATTGACCGGCTTGATCAGATAGCCGTCGGGTTGATACTCGACCGCGCCGTGCACCGAATCGGGCGTCTGCTCAGCGGTAATCATCATCCATGCGCAGGTCGGGCTGATCCAGTTGCGGAACTTGGCTTCCTCCAGCAATTGCTGGCCGTTCTTGCCGGGTCCGAGGTTGAAGTCGCACAGCACGATGTCGTACTGGCGGGTGGACAGTTGCGACACCGCCTCGCGGCCATTGGCAGCCATGTCGATCGACCGCGCGCCGTAGCTCTTCAGCATATCGGCCAGCATGGTGCGCATGGCGCCGAAATCGTCGATGACCAGGGAACGGAAGGAGGAAAAATCTTGAATCGTGTCGGCCATCGCCGTGAGCCCTTATGTTCAGGGGATTTTTACAATGAACACGCCACCGCCGAGGTGACCGCCGTTTTCCAGTTGCAGGCAACCGCTACGGCCCTTGTTTTTATGCAGTGCCAACACCGTGGTGGCGAAAAACAGGCCAAGCCCGGTGCTGCCGCGGGTAAAGTCCACGCCAGACGGCCCCGCCTCTCCCGTCAGCATGAACGGCGGATAGCCGCCGCCGTCGTCCTCGACGCGGATCTCCAGCATGCCGTCGACGACGTCGACGCTGACCAGGATGCGGCCTTGGGTGTAATTGCTGGCGTTGTTCACCGCGTGGTTGATCACGCCCAGCACCAGATCCTCGTCGAAGTGCCACTCCAGCGACGCGTCCGCCAGCCGGCACGACAGCTCGATGCCGCGCGCCACCAGCAAGCGGTCGTTTTGCGCCTGCAAATCGTCCAGAAACTCGGCGAGCTGCACGCTCTGGGATTGGAATGGGTAGCGCTGCAGATCGAGCTTATACAGCGTCAGCAGGTGCATCAGATCGCTATTGAGCCGCCGCGTCTCGTACAGCATGGCCGTGAGGTCATGATAGTCGGAGAAATCGCTTTCGGAATGGCGCGCCAACACCTTTTCCAGCAAGCCGCTCAGCATGCCTAGCGAGTTTTTCATGTCGTGCACGGACGAGGCAAAGAAGGCCGACACTTTAGGTTGATCGTCGATAGGCATTTTCACACTTTGTGTTAAGCGAACATGACAAATTATAGCTGTGACTTATTATTATCTCATTAATAGTCCCAATATCCGCACAAAAATACCCTTGGCATAGCAAATAATAGAATCAATGACCTTGGCGTTAAAGAAAATTGTCCACCCTCTCCCTCACACCCATCTGGCGTGCCCGCCAGAAACGCGAAGAGCCGGACAGTGGATACTGTCCGGCTCCCTCTGGATAGCGACGATCGCTTAGAGCTCGTCGTCGATCAGGGCATGTTCGCCTTCGCCGTGAACCTGCTCCAGAGCGCGCTGCAACTCGAGTTGCGCTTGCAGAAACGCATACAGCTCTTCTTGGTACGTCATGATGACCTCACAAAGATAATCGCTACCGGAATGCCTCTCCGATAGCGTCAAGGCGAGGATAAGCACTTGACGGACAAAGATTGTTGCGTTGCATCATGTCTTTCGCAATCGCGGAGAAAAGCGTCGCATCGGCGCAAGTCGATTGTGGCGCGCGCGCACTAGTACCACAGCGGTAGCTCCTGGTCCCGCCCGTGGCGGCGTTGGCGCAATGCCGCGCGTTGCGCGGCGATTACGCCCTACACACGGTTGACGTCCACCACCACGCGGCCGCGCACCTGGCCGGCCAGCAGTTTCGGCGCCAGCGCAATGGCCTCGCCGAGCCCGACTTCGTGGCTGATCGCGCCCAGCCGGCTCAGGTCCAGATCCATCGCCAAGCGGCGCCACGCTTCCAGCCGTTCCGCGCGCGGGCACATGACGCTGTCGATGCCGGCCAAGGTCACACCGCGCAGAATGAACGGCGCCACCGTGGCCGGGAAATCCATCCCGCCCGCCAAACCGCAGGCAGCCACCACACCGCGATAGCGGGTCGCGGCACAAATATTGGCCAACACATGGCCGCCCACCACGTCGACCGCCCCGGCCCAGCGCTCCTTGCCCAGCGGCTTGCCCGGCACGGCGAAGGGCGCGCGGTCGAGCACTTCCGCCGCGCCCAGGCCATGCAGATAGTCGGCGTCCCCTGTGCGTCCGGTCACCGCCACCACCCGGTAGCCCAGGTGGCTGAGCAAGGCGATGGCCACGCTGCCGACGCCGCCGGCCGCGCCGGTCACCACGATCTCGCCAGCGGACGGCGTCACGCCGTGGCGTTCCAACGCCATCACGCACAGCATCGCGGTATAGCCGGCGGTGCCGATCGCCATCGCCTGTTGCGGTGAAAACGCCGCCGGCAGCGGCACCAGCCAGTCGCCGTTGAGCCGCGCCTTCTGCGCCAGACCGCCCCAATGCGTCTCCCCGACACCCCAGCCGTTGAGCAGCACCCGGTCGCCGGGGCGGTAATCGGCGTGCGACGAGGTCTCGACTACCCCGGCCAAATCGACGCCCGGCACCATCGGGAATTTGCGCACCACCGGCCCCTTGCCGGTGATCGCCAAGCCGTCCTTGTAGTTCAGCGTCGAGTGGCTGACGCGCACCGTGACATCGCCCTCGGGCAATTGCGCTTCATCGATGTGTTGCAGCGACGCGCGGTAACCGGCGTCGTCCTTCTCAATCAAAATGCCTTTGAACACCACATACTCCTTATCCATGTCTGTTGGCACGTGCGTTGCCATGCGAACGCACGCTACGGTCCGATTCATCAGAGGGCGGCGCGCTTCATTGCCTCGATGTGCATCAAATAATGGTAGAGCGGCGCAAGCTGCATGAATCCCTGCGTCAGCGTGGTCACCAGTTCGCCGCTGAACGCCGTGCCCATATCGGTACGGTTGGCGATGGCGGCGAACGACTTGCAGTTGTACCAGCGCGCCAAAGCCTCGGGCTGATCCTTGATCAACGGCCGTTTATAGCGCTCGCCCTCGACGTCGAAGGTCGTGCCGAGGCAGGAAGCCACCTTGAGAAAACGCTCGGGATTGTCCCGCATCGTCTGGCGAAACAGCGTCATTGTGTCGCGGCTGGCGCTGTAGTACCCCAGGCCAAAACGCCAGCCGTCCGGATACAGCTCGAAAAAATACGTCGGCGCGTCGGTCCAGTCCTTGCGGTAGCGCTTGAAGGTCAGCCACATATTGCTGCGGTAGCGCGACTTGTCATGGGAAAAACGCGTGTCGCGATGAATGCGCGACAGCGTCTTGCCGATCGCCGGACGGATTTCGAAAAGATCGTCGATCGCCAGCATGGCGATGCCGAGTTCATCCACCAAGGCCCGAAACGGTTCGAGCAGCGTCGTTTCATACTCGGCGCGATGGGCGTCGAACCACTCCTTGCTGTTCTCCTGCCGCACCTGCGACAGGAACGTCAAACTGCGCGGGACAAACCCCTGAAAACCTACCGTCATAGCGAGATCATCCAAAATCGACATCACGGCCATCGTAGACATGCCTGACGCGAGAAGCAACGCCCTGTCCTTGCGCACCGCGCCGTCATCTCGTCCTTGAGTTACGTGACACATCAATTAAGCTTGATACATATCAACAGACGCCATTCATGGTCTTGTCATAGAAGTAAACCGCCATTACGCTTCGGTTAATACTAACTTGAACTGTTCTAACCAGTATTAATAAAACTCGAGGTGCATCATGAGAATAAGAAACGGCCGGTCTGTTTTCGTGCTCCTAACCTTGTGCTTGCTGGGGTGGCTGTCATCGGCGTCGGCGCTGCCAGCATTCGCCCGCCAAACCGGCGAGGCCTGCGAAGCCTGCCATATCAGTTTCCCCGAGCTAACCCCCTTCGGTCGGCTGTTCAAACTCTCCGGCTACACACTCGGCACCACGCAGCTGTTCCCCGTCTCCGCCATGGCGATCGTCTCGGACACGCGCGCGAGCAACACCGGCGGCAACCCGGCCTTTAGCCGCAACGGCGAGCCGACCATCGAGGCCGGCAGCATCTTCGCCGCCGGACGCATCAGCGATCACCTCGGTCTGTTCTCGCAATGGACCTACAACAACATCACGCCGTCCACCAACGCAGATGGCTCGACGCGCTACACCGGCTCGTTCGCCGTCGACAATAACGACATCCGCGTGGTCGACCATATCGCCAAACAGGATCTGGATCTGATCTACGGCGTGAGCCTGAACAACAATCCGACCGTGCAGGACGTGTGGAACACGACGCCGGCCTTCGGCTATCCCTACCAGACCTCCGGCCTGGCCGGCACCTGGGGCACCAGCACGCAATACACGCCGCTGCTCAATGGCGCGTTGGCGCACCAAGTGGCGGGGCTGAGCGCCTATGCCTTCCTCAACAAGCATTGGTATCTAGAGTTGGGCAACTACCAAGCGGCGGAAGGCCTGTACGGCATACTCAGTCACGACGTCACCATCAGCAACCGGCTGGAGGGCACCAACCCCTACTGGCGCTTCGCCTGGAACAACGACTGGGGACCGCACTCGCTATCGGTCGGCACCTTCGGCATGCAAGCACACGTCAACACCGACCCGACGCAAAGCGGCTCGCCGACCAACCGCTACCTGGATCAGGGGGTGGACTTCCAGTACCAATACCTGACCGACCCACACGTCATCACCACACAGTGGTCGTTGATTCATGAACGCGTCAATTGGGACCCGGCCGCCGGCGCCAATAACACCAGCGACAACCTCGACAGTTTGCAGGGCAAGGTGTCGTACTGGTACCAGCGCAAATACGGCCTGACGCTCGGCATGTTCAAAACCAGCGGCTCAACCGACGCGGCCATCTACACCAAAGCCGCTACCAGCGGTGGCGTGCCGGACACGCGAGGCTACATCGTCGAACTGGACTACATGCTGCAGCCATGGTGGCGCCTCGGCCTGCAATACACCGGCTATAACAAGTACCTCGGCACGTCGAGCAACTACGACGGCAACGGGCGCAACGCGCGCGACAACAACATTACCTATCTGTATACCTGGCTAGCGTTCTAAAGGGGATGATCATGAAGATACGCTTCGCTCTGTGCCTGATTGCCCTCTCGGCCGCTTGGCAGACGCATGCGGCAGACACTGGGGAGGACCTGGCGCGGCAATGGTGCGCCAACTGCCATACCGTCAGCGGCAACAGCACGCAACCGATGTTTCCTCGTCTGGCCGGCCAGCAATACGATTACTTGCTGCAGCAATTGCAGGCCTTCCGCAACAAGTCCCGCCACGACCGGGCCGCGCACGACTATATGTGGGGCATGACCGCCGCGCTCGACGACGCTACCATCGAGGGCCTGGCGCGGTATTTCTCGACGCAAAAACCCGAACCCAACCCGGCGCCGGTGGATGACGCGCTAGCCAACGCTGGCAAGCAGCTGTATCAGAACGGCAACCCCGCCGCCGGCACGCCGGCCTGCGCCAGCTGCCATGGCGCCAACGCCGAGGGCACGGCCATCGCGCCGCGCCTGGCCGGGCAGCACGCCGAGTATCTGACCAAGCAACTGCACGTGTTCGGCACCAACCAGCGCCCCGCCGCCGTGGCGATGCAGGAGATCATCAAAACCTTGAAGGAAAGCGACATCCAGGCGGTGACGGCGTATCTGCAGAGCGTACGCTAGCCGAAGCGTTCTAGCAGGAAGTCGGCCATCGCCCGCAATGTCGCGCTCGGCCGGCGGTCTTGGGCGTAGACCAAGTGCATCGGCGTCGGTACATAGGCCCAACCGGGCAAAACCGGCATGAGCCGCCCGGCGGCCAGATCGCCGGCCAGCAGCACCTCCGGCTGCAGCACGATACCGATGCCGCCGAGCGCCGCCTGGCGTAGCGCCTCGCCTTGATTGGCGCTGAAGCGGCCATTGGCCCGGACCTCGACATACGCCCCGTCGGGTCCGGTCAGCCGCCAGGCATCGTGATGGCGCCAGTAGGTCAATCCTAGACAGGCGTGCCGTTCGAGCTCGTCCGGATGCGCCGGCAAGCCATGGCGCGCCACATAATCCGGGCTCGCCGCCATGATGCGCCGATAGGGCCGCAGCGGACGCGCCACCAGCGCGCCGTCGAATACCGCGCCAATCTGAATCCCCAACTCGAAGCCGCCGCCGATCAGATCCGGGCGGCCGTTATCCAGCGTCAGCTCAACCTGCACCTCCGGATAGCGCGCCAAAAAATCCGCGATGGCCGGCGTCAGCTGCGCCGTGCCGAAACTCACCGGCGCCACCATGCGCAAGCGCCCGCGCGGCTGGCTTTGCAGTTCGATCCCCGCGCGCTCCGCCAGCTCAACCTCCGCCAGCGCCTGCTTGCAGCGCTCGTAATACAGCGCCCCCACCTCGGTCAGCGTCTGCCGCCGCGTGGTTCGATGCAGCAGCCGCGCGCCCAGACGCGCCTCCGCCGCGCGGACATATTTGCCCACCATTGTGGCGGAGATGCCGCAGGCGTCGGCCGCGGCGGTGAAACTGCCGCAGTCCACCACTTTGACGAACATCGCCATGCTGGCCAGCTTATCCATCATTCAGAACCTATGGGTTTTCAATGACCGAACTATAACGCCATTTATCAACACAATGCCGCGGAATAAAGTCAACGACATGGCGACGCCATGGGGCGCGCAAACTGAGGAGAATTCACATGCCGTTACTACACCTGACCATGCATCCGGGCCGCAGCGAAGATCAAAAACGCGATTTCGTGCGCGAAGTCACCAAGGTGGCGGTGGAAACGCTGGCCTGCCCGCTCAACAGCGTGGAAATCATCATTACCGAAGTGCCCAAGAACGCCTGGGCGACCGGTGGCACCTTGAAGTCGGACCAGGGCTAGCGCCTTGATCGCCTGTTTAGGCAAATAGGTGCGCCGAGAGGTATCGTCATGTCATAATCGATACCTCTCACTCATTCACACCCTGGAGATTTGCATGGAAATCCGCCGACTGGCGCCCGCAGAATGGCCGCTTGCCTGGCCCGTCGTCGCGCAGCTGCGCACCCGTCTGGACGAGGCCGCCTTTCTCAGCCAAGTGGAGCTGCAAAGCCGGCACGGCTACGAACTGGTGGCCGCCTTCCGTGACAACCGGCCGATCGCGGTCATGGGCATGCGTCCGGTGCACACGCTGGCGCGCGGCCTGCACCTGCACATCGACGATTTGGTGGTGGACGAAACCTGCCGCCAAAGCGGCATCGGCCAAACGCTGCTCGACTACGCCGAAGCCGACGCGCGCACGCGGCGCATGAGCGCCCTATTCCTCGACGCCCGCCCGGAAGCGATTCCGTTCTACGAGAAACAACGCTTCGCCATGCACGTGGCGCCGTTGATGCGCCGCGGTCTGGACTGACTCACCACAATGGGTAGCGTGCGTTCGCGAAGCAACGCACGGCCTCCCTGCTCACGCAAAACGTGCACTGCCTCCGGCGAGTGCACGCTACGCGACTGGGTCTCCCGATGCGTCGGGCGCAACCGGTGCGGTGGTCAACGCTTGCACAGTACGCGCAGCAGTCTGCTTGTTCATGATCGCCAGGAATTCATACAAGCGCGCAAGATCGGCAAGCGATTTGGCGGTCCACTTCACGTCCATCAACGCGGCACCGGAAGAGGATTATCCGTGTCGAGGCTATCTACCCAAGCTTGAACAGCCAGATGATCGACCACATGGCCGGTGTCTACATCGGCCATAGCTGCGCGCGTCAAGCGATTCGCAATCTGATCGGCACTCTTCACCAATGCTAAAGCCGCACGGGCTGTGATGATTTCCGTTGCTAACCGGGTCATTGTGATACCCCATCAATTGAGAATCTCTAACAAAGCACATCTCGCCGTTAGGTAGCGTGCGTTCGCGAAGCAACGCACGGCCTCTCTGCTCACGCAAAACGTGCACTGCCTTCGGCGAGTGCACGCTACGAAACTTGAGCGGCGTGACGCAAAGCCGCCGCATCCACCTTCACAAACACCGAATCCGCCTCAACCGTCAACGTGTCGCCGGCCCAGATTTGGCAAATGACGCGGGTCTTGCGCCCTACTTCGCCCTCCACCCAGGCCTTCAACGTCAACTCACCCCCCATCGGCGTGGGTTTCTTGTACGAGATGTTCAAATCGCCGGTCACGCATTCGATCTTCGGCAACGAGCCGGGCTCGCGCCCCTCGGCGCGGTAGTGATGCGCCATGACCGTCCAGTTGGAATGGCAATCGACCAGCATGGCAAGAAAGCCGCCATACACCAGGCCAGGCCAGCCGATGAACTCCGGCCGCGGCGTGTATTTACTGACGACGTGTTTGCCGTCCTCGTCCCAGTAGCTTTGGATATGCAGCCCGCTGGGATGGGCGCAGCCACAGCCGAAACAGGTGCCGGCCGGCGAGGCCAGCTCTTGCAGCGAGGGGTTATGGGGTTCCATCCGTATCCTTTTTATGCGTGCGAGCAGAGCAAAGCCTAACCGATAATCGCGACCCCGAGTGTACGAGCCACCTCCATGGCTTTCAGTCGGCCGTTGGCGGCAAGCGGCGTCGCAAGGCGCTGACGCAACGCGTCTGGCGCAACGCGATCACCAAACAACAAGTAGCACTCGCTGCGGTCGTGCTGTCGAGAAATCCATGCCAAACCATGCAAATCCGGATAGGCATGATGAATCGCCCGCGCCCATAACGCCGAAGACCGGTAATGCGCGGGCCCGGTATCCAGTAGGTTTTGCCGCAGGATGCCCATGCGGGATAACACGCTACCGGACAAATCCGCCAGGACCAACGCCCTGGTAACGGTCATTTCGGCATGCGCGTAGCGATCGATCAACGTTGTCGTGACACGTTTAATCCCCGTGCCGGCCTCCTGACCACGGAACAGCGTTTCGCAAAAAGCGCCTTCGATGCTGTTGGCCGCATAGTAGACCGGCACCACTCGTCCGGACGCGTCCTCGAAGGGGTGAAAACGTCCCAAACCTTTTCCTGGATTAAAGGAAGTTGGCGCATAGCCTGCTTTATAGACGTGGTGCATCAAGGCCCCCGGCGCGAGACGCAAGGCGCATGCCACCAGATCAAGTTGCAACAGCCTTTCGGGGGATAAGGGCTCAGGGACGACGGGCGCGATGATACCCTCGTCAGTCATCCATCACCTCGGCCTCGGCGTGCGCGGCCGCCAACACCCGCAGGCGCTGACGAGGCCATAACGCCATGGGTTCTTGCCCCGCCAGCCATGCATTGGGCGTCACAAACCAGATGGCCGCCTGCCAGCCCGGCTCGTACACAGGTGCCAATACCAGTAGCAATTCGGCCATTTCAGGGTACGGCCGCTGGTTGTCCAAATCCAACTGAAACGAGGGAAAGTAATCTCGCCCCTGCAAATGAACGACCAGCACCTTGTTTTCGCTTTTCAACCGCGAGGCCTGCGCGGCGCGGTTCTTGGCTTCGGAGCCCAGCACATCCGCTACTTTATCGGCGGAGAGCAGCACCCCGCATTTGGCGATGAAATCTTTGCGCGCTTCTGCGTTCCGTTGGGCATGCCAGGCCAATAGCGCCTCCGCCGCAGGGTCGAGCGACACGGACGTCATCAGGCCATCCACCAGGCCGTCCACGGTCGCTGGGCGCTGTGCGACAACCTCTGTCACCGCAGCGGCCACCCTCGCCACCAAATCATCCAACGGTTGCTGTGAAAAGCTGCGCTTGGCCTCGCTCACTTTTGCCGCGCTGGGTTGCACGTGGGTACGGCTTACCCAGCTTCCCGACGCTTTGCGCACCGAGACGACGGCGGACGCATGTTGCGCCGGCCGCTTTTTATCTTCTTGCTTGGCGCGGGGCTTGGGCGCGGCATTCGCATAAGTCATTGATGGTTTGGACATGGCACGCCTCCTAACATGAAATCCATGATAGCAATAAAAATCACGAATTTCACGCCAGGATGGAAACCCTCAACCAACGCGAGACAGGCAATGAACCGGCGGCAGAAAGCCGCCGGCGCGACTCAAGGATTACTGATTATCGAGCTGCCCGCGCACCGTGCGTAGGCCCGCCTTGTTGATCACATACGGCTGGCCGTTTTTGGAGCCGATCAGCCGCTTGGCCTTCAGCCTCTGAAACACGGATAGCGTGCAATCGGACAGGACGTAGCCTTCACGGGTGACGCAGTCGATGGTGGCGATATGGCCGCGCGCATCGCGCTGGTGCACGATACGGCCGCCCTTGGCGAGGACGTGGAGCGTCCTTTGCTCGGGTTTGGAGAGATTCATGTTGGTTCAGCTTCGGCAAAACACGTGACGAATGCGCGGCCGCCGACGGGCGCCGCACACCTAGGGACGCGTGATAACGGTCAGCCGTCAAACCCGGCCGGCGTTATCGAATTGCCGCACTCTCCAACATAAAACCTTCCGCAAAGGACCATAGAGAACGCGCTCAAGACGAGCGCGTTATGATGTTAACTTAACCAAAAAACAAAACCAACTCGACGTCATCAATAGCCGCCATGCCCACCGCCTCCGCCGCCGGAATTGTTCCAGCCGCTGTTATTCGGGCTCGACCCCGGCGAATAGTCTTGGCTACAGCCCGCCAACACCATGCATAGCGCCAATAGGCCGGCGCCCAGCCAACGCAAACGCTTCATGACTTTACCTCCTCTTTCCAGCTATCCGGCCGGCCGCCGAGCGCGTAGCACGCGTCCTGGGCAATCTCGCTCAATGCGCGCTCCTCGCCCGGCCCGGACAATGCATAGCCCATGCCATGGTCGGCCCAGTAGAACGTGCGACGGCCCTCTCCTTGCAAGGACTGTGGATTGACATCCCGATGATCGAACACCGTGACATACAGCGTCAGGCGCTCGCCCGAACCGCTTTGATACATGAATTGCGCCGCCGGGCCGGCATCTCCCGGCAACAGGCGCCCCCCAACCAACGTATAGCCGTACTCGGCGAACGAAGGCACCGTCAACGGTCGCCCGAGCCGGCGCGACAGCCACGAGACCAGATGCGCCTGGTCGCTGGCCGCCACCTCGACCGGGTGGCGCGCCTCCGGCGCGTACACCGCATACGCCATGTCGGCGCGACGGGCGAAGGCCGGTTCGCCCAACCCCGTCCAGTCGCTGGCGAATAGGCCGAACCCCAGCAACAGCCCCGCTGCCATGCCGCCAACGCCGATCCACGCGCGCTGCCGCCACGACGGCCGCCGTTGCAGCAACAAAGCGGGCGCGGGCGCCGGCAATGGAAACAAAGCATGCAATGCCTGGTTCTGCGCCTGGTAATGCGCGAGCCGCGCGGCGTCATCCGGATTCTCGCGCACGCGCGCCTCCGTCACGTCCCGCGCCGCCTCGGACAACTCGCCATCGAGCAGCGCGCCCAGCAAACGAGCCGATGCCTCCTGTTCGGCGGAATGATTCGCGTCTTGCTTCATGCCTTCTTCACCATCTGTAAAACCGGCGGCCGCGCCGCCGGTTCGTCCAGCCACACGCGCATCTGCTCGCGCGCCCGGGCGAGCCGCGACATGACGGTACCCACCGGCACCGCCAGCACGGCGGCGGTCTCTTGATAACTCAGCCCTTCCAGCGCCACCAGCAGCAACACCTCGCGCTGCTCGACCGGCAAGCGGTACAGCGCGCGCTGCACGTCGCGCAGCATCAGGCCGCCCGCCTCGCCCGCCGGCGCCGCCCAATCCTGCCAGACGGCGTCGTCGCAATCCGTCGCCACTTCGCGACGCGCGCGCAGCTGATCGATGAAGCGGTGGCGCAACAGCGTCAGGAGCCAGGCGCGCAGACTACCGTCGGCGCGCCAGCGCCCCTTGCTCAACGCCCGCTCCAACGTGTCTTGCACCAGGTCGTCGGCCCAAGCCGGATCCCCCGTCAGCGCGCGCGCATAGCGGCGCAGATAGGGCAGCAATGCCAGCAGGTCGGACTCAAAGCTCATCGAGCCGCCTCACCCTCCGCGCGCCTCACGGTTTGGCCGCATGCCACATGCCGCCGGCCATGCCGTCGCCCATGGCGTCACCCGCCTGTTTATCCATCGACCAGCGATACAGCGGTATGCCCTTATACGTCCATTGCATACCATCGCCCCGTTTCATCAAGCCGAAATCGCCGCTTGCCTTGTCGTAGGCATCGGCCATCGCCGGCGGCCATTTCATCGCACAGCCGTCATTGCACATACTGGTACCGGCGCTGTCGCGATCGAGGGTGTACAAGGTCATGCCCTCGTCGTCGACGATCATGCCGTTCTTGACCTGCGGCGGCTCGGCCAGGGCAGGCAAGGCCATACCGAGCGCGAGCGCCGTCAGCAACACAATCCGCTTCATCTTCGTTCTCCTTGGGTGACGCTTCTAAAGGCAACGCCAACCGAACGCCGGGCTTTTTGAGTTGCTTCTTTATAGCGAGACGCGCGGCTGCTTATGCATAAACGAATGACGCGGGGGATTTATTCCGAAGGAAACAAAAAATTTCACAAACTCGGCGCATGCGCCTCAGGCTAATGTAGCCCTGCCCACCCATTTCGCATGGCCGCGCACCCTCCCGCTCGCTAATAGCACAAGCGGCAAAAATGCCCACTGTCCTTTATGTCGATTGCGTAATTTGATCGACATTGCCTATTGCTTTAGAATCAAGTTCTTGCTTCTCCATCTCCATACGATCGGGCGTCCAGCCTGACAAGGTGAGTCTATGCAAACTTACGAGGCATCCCTGCCGTCTGTCGCGGGGTCTGGCGCGATGCGCGAGACAACGGGCGGCATGGAGATCCTGCTGTTCTCGCTCGGCACGCGTGAGGTCTTTGGCATCAACGTGTTCAAAGTGCGCGAAGTGTCGCAGACGCCGGCCATTACCCGATCCCCGAACATGCCCACCGGCGTGGTGGGCGTGCTGTCGATGCGCGGCCACATCATCCCCGTACTGAATCTGGCGCACTTCATCGACGCCGATCGCGCCGGCAAGCGCTATCCGTCGATGATCGTCACCGAGTTCAACCGCGGCTCGTATGCGTTCCTGGTGGATTCCGTCGACCGCATCATCCGCGTCGATTGGGAGAAGATCCGCTCACCCGACGGCATCGTCATGGGCGGTGCCGGCGCGGAGCAAGGCCTGATCACCGCGGTGACCGAAATGGCCGACGGCAGTCTGGTGTCGATTCTGGACGTCGAGCAGATTCTCACCAGCGTCACCGGCGACACGCACGTGCCGGATATGCCCACCGCTGGGCTGGAAGACCACCAATTCGTGTTCTTCTGCGACGACTCGGTCATCGCGCGCAAGGAAATCACCATGGTGCTGGAGAAGATGGGCGTGCGCTTCCAGCAAGCCAACAACGGCCGCGAGGGCTGGGAGCGGCTCAACATTCTGGCCAGCCGCCATTTCCCCGAAGGCGAAACCCTACACGATTCGCTCAAGGTGATTCTGGTGGACGCGGAAATGCCGGAAATGGACGGCTACAGTTTGACGCGCCGGATCAAGTCCGACGCCCGCTTCAACGGCATTCCGGTCATCATGCACTCGTCGCTGTCGTCCAGCGCCAGTAAGTCGATGGGCACCCAGGCCGGCGTCGATGCCTACGTGGCCAAGTTCGACCCGCGCATTCTGGCCGATACGCTGATGCCGTTCCTGTCGCGCTAGGCGAGAGCCATCATGCGCCGTGGCCCGCACAAGCTAGCGCTAGCCTTGTGCGGGCTGTTGTCGTCCCTGGCGCTGGCGCAAGCGCCCAAGGTCGTCATCACCTACGCCACCAATCCCAATTACCCGCCTTACGACTGGGCAATCAGTGACACGGCTTACGACGGCGCCAGCATTGAATTGCTGACGCGCGCCTGTCCGCCCGGCGTCGAGCTTCACCCCCTGGTTTTTCCATGGAAACGTGCGATGGCGCTGGCCGAGGCGGGCAAGATCGATATGTTGATCAGCCTGCGCATCACCCCGGAGCGCAGCCAGTTTCTGCAATTCACCAGCCATCGCGCCTTTCCCAATCCGATCGCGGTATTCGTGCGCAAGGATCGGGCCTTTCCTTTCCGGCAGTGGTCGGACCTGCGCGGTCATCTTGGCGGCTATAGCGCCGGCGACAGCTTCGGCGCGGGGTTCGATACCTATTGGCGCCGCAGCCTGACCATGGAAGAAGCGCCGAGCATGAGCACCAATTTCCAAAAACTATTGCTCGGCCACATCGATTACTTCGTCTCCAGCTACTATCTCGGCCTGGGTTACATCCGCAGCCACCCCGAAGCGCAAGCGATCATTGCGCTGCAGCCGATGATTTCCGAACAGGATATCTATTTCGCCTTCAGCAAACAGTCGCCGAACCAGCGCTATCTGGATGCATTCAGCCAGCGGCTGGAAGCGCTGGATAAAAAAGGCGTGCCCGACGCCTTGCTGAAGAAATACCTGCTGCGTTACGTCAGCAACCCCACGGCCAAGCTGCCATAA
>NZ_JAFAND010000061.1 GCF_019232825.1 Paludibacterium sp.
CGCCGTTAAGGTTTTGCTTCTACTCCCGCCTTGCATTTTAACTTTCAGAATTTACGGACAAGCTGCCCAATTGCCGTTTTCCGTTGAGCAAACTAATCTGGTGGGGCTTTGGGCGGAACATTGCCAAAGGCGCGGGCCCGGGGTGTTGAGATCACCGCCGAGCCCGCTAACCAACCAACTCTTTAACCCTAAAGGAGAGTCAGATGGCTATCTGCGATGTTAATGCACTTCCTTCCACCCCGACAAACCGCCGTCTGCGTCAGCAGCAGTTACTGACACTGATTTCGGTCTTGTGCGAACCGCGGCAAGCCCACCCCAACCCCGACGTGCGCCGGCTGATTTTCGATAGCCGGCTGAGTTGGGCGTCGATGCCGGTCGATGCCCAGTCGTCGTGGTTGTACCTGAAAAACGCCGCGCGCCTGCGCGAGGTGGCGGGATGCTTGGTGTTGACCGCCGATTAACACCCTAACCTGGAGGCGGGGGGCGAATGCTCCCCGAACCCGGTGCCGATCAGAACCGCAGCGACATACAGCTGACGCCGCCATCGATCTTGCGGAATTCCGACGTATCCACCTCGATCACCTCGTAACCCAGCGCCTTGACCTTGGCCAATGCCACCGGATAGCCGGACGGCATGATCACGCGGTCATTCACCCAGATGCTGTTGGCGGCATAGGCCTCGGACTCTGGAATCTCGACGATGTTGAATGTCTGGAACTCGGGCTTGGTGACGAATTCGCCCGCAGCCAGCAAATTGTTGTGCTCGAGATAGGACAACCCGGTCTTCAGGTGCAGCACCTTCTCCAGCGGCACGATCGACCCGGTCATGCCGTATTTCTCCAGAATGGCGATCATCTGGCGCGCGCCCTCCGGATTGGTGCGCGCCGAATGGCCGATGTAGAAATGGCTGCCGACCATCATGATGTCTCCGGCTTCCACCGTGCCCGGCGCCTCGATGCGCTCGACCCGGTCGTAGAAGCGATGGATGGTCTCGGCGATCAAGGCGGTTTCGCCGCGGCGCGATTCGGCGCCGGTGCGGTTGAGGATCGCGCAATGCGGTGTGCAAAGCACCGGATCCTCGACGAACACCGAATCCGGATAGGTCTCGGACGGCGGCAGAATGGTCACGTCCACATCGCACTGCCGTAGCGCCTGGATATAGTTGTCATGCTGCGCCAGCGCCTTTTCGTATACCGGCTTGCCCAGGTGGGCGGAAGTCAGTCCGTCAATCAGCGCGCGACAGGGCGTGCGCACGATAATGTGCTTGAACATGATATTTCCTCAACAGGGTTGAAAAGCATGCCTGCCAACAGTGCAACAACCATGCCAGGCAAATGCCTCCTACCGAAGCCCCATTGGCACGCCCGAGGCGGTTTTTCCGTTGATTTTTGCTTGACCCCACCCCCGGAAACAGCGGATAAAGTCGATATCTCGACAGCCGTCGAAAATTCGACGTATCGCAAACGGGCTTATCCCATGCATAAAGACCAAAAATCGACATCCGCTCATGCGGATGAGCTGGTTTGGCTCGTGCAATGTCTAAAAGACGGCCTGGACGATCTCGACCGCGCCGTCACCGTCATCGACCGGGACGGCCGCTTCGTCTACTACAACCGGGCCAGCGCGCGCATGGACGGCGTCGATCCGGCACAGGTGCTCGGCCGGCCTATCCTGGAGGCCACGCCTTGGCTCGACCCCGAACACAGCACCTTGCTGCGCTGCCTGCGCGATAAGCGCGGCGTGCACGACAGTTATCAAGCCTATGACGGTCCCGGCGGCCACAAAATGCACTATCGCCACAGCGCGCAGCCGATTTTCGGCCGCGATGGCCGACTCATCGGCGCCATTGAAATCGGCCGCATCGTGCGCGACATGCCGCGCGACGTCGATGCCAACAAAGCGTTGCCGCCGGAAATCCTGACCGCAGATGCGCGCATGGCCGAACAAATCGACCGTATCGACGCCTACGCCGGCACCGATTTACCGATCCTGATCTATGGCGAAACCGGCACCGGCAAAGAGCTGTTCGCGCGGCGCGCGCACGCCATGAGCACGCGCGCCGCGCGCCCCATGCTCTGTCTGAATTGCGCCGCCATTCCCGACACCTTGCTGGAGAGCACGCTGTTCGGCACCACCCGCGGCGCGTTCACCGGCGCGGAAAACCGCAAGGGCCTATTCGCGCTGGCCGATGGCGGCACGCTGTTTCTCGACGAAATCAATTCGATGCCGACATCGCTGCAAAGCAAGCTGCTGCGCGTATTGCAAGACGGCAGCTTCTCCCCGCTCGGCAGCCAGCAGACCCAGCAGGCCGACGTGCGCCTGGTAGCCGCGCTCAACCAGCAGCCGCGCGAGGCGGTGCGCCAGGAGCGGTTGCGCGAGGATCTCTACTACCGGCTCAACGTCGGCTATATCGCCATTCCACCGTTGCGCGAGCGCCCGGACGACGTGCACCTGCTGGCCCGTCATTTCATCGCACTACACGCGGCACGGCTTGAATCCGATGTCACCACCCTCGGTCCCGACGCGCTGCGGCAGTTACGCCGACACACCTGGCCCGGCAATGCGCGCGAATTGGAAAACGCCATTCAGCGTAGCATCTTGCTGCACCGCGGAAATCCAGCCATGCTTGACCATATCGTCATGGAGGACACCGAGATCGACGCGGGCGAACAACGCGCCGGCGCCACACTCGATGTCGCTCTGGCGCGCCAGGAGGCTGCTTGGATCACCCACGCGCTGACCATGCACGGCGGCAACGTCAGCCAAGCCGCTCTCGCGTTGGGATTGGCGCGGACGACCCTGATTTCGCGAATGAAGCGCTTGAACCTTTGGGCGCGGGATGTTATTTGAGTATGCTGGCCAATTGAGGCTGGCCGATTGAGACAGAGAGAACACCTTGAACCCCTTACTGAAACGCCTGCAGCCTTACCCGTTCCAGCGCCTGCGCGCGCTGTTGGCGGATGTGACGCCGGCGTCGGGCAAGTCGCCGATCAATCTGCAGATCGGCGAACCGAAACACCCGACCCCTCAGGTATTGTGCGATGCCCTCGTGGGCGCGCTTGGCGGGCTCGCCAGCTATCCTCCGACGCTCGGCGCGCCCGCGCTGCGCCAGGCTTGCGCGGGTTGGCTGCAACGCCGCTACGGCGTGGCAGCCGACCCCGAGCGCGAGATCCTGCCGGTCAACGGCAGCCGCGAGGCGCTGTTCGCATTTGTGCAGGCCATGATCGATCCTTCGGGGCCGCAGACGCCGGTGGTCATTTCGCCCAATCCCTTCTATCAGATTTACGAGGGCGCCGCGCTGTTGGCCGGCGCCGAGCCCTGGTACGTCAACGCCACGAGCGACAATGGCTTCCAGCCAGACTGGTCCACCGTGCCGGAAGACGTATGGCAACGCGCCCAAGTGGTGTTCGTCTGCAGCCCGGGCAACCCGACTGGCGCGGTGATGACGCTCGACGACTGGCGCGCGCTGTTCGCGCTGTCCGACCGTTACGGCTTCATCATCGCCTCGGACGAATGCTACTCGGAAATCCACTTCGGCCAGCCGCCACTCGGCGGTTTGCAGGCGGCGCGCAAGTTGGGACGCGATTTCAGCCGTCTGGTGATGTTCACGAGCTTGTCCAAGCGCTCCAACGCTCCTGGACTACGCTCAGGTTTCGTCGCCGGCGACGCCGGTCTGCTTGAAGCCTTTCTGCTCTACCGCACCTATCACGGCAGCGCCATGAGCCCCACCATCCAAACCGCCAGCATCGCGGCCTGGAACGATGAAACCCACGTCGAGGCCAATCGCGCCGCTTATCAGGCCAAGTTCGACGCCGTGGTGCCGATCTTGGCCGGCTGTCTGGACGCGCGCCATCCCGATGCCGCCTTTTACTTGTGGCTCGCGGTGCCGGGTGGCGACGATCTGGCCTTTACGCGCAGACTTTTCGCCGAAGAAAACGTCACCGTCTTGCCCGGCAGCTTTCTCGCGCGCGACGCCCACGGCGTCAATCCCGGCCGGGGCTACGTCCGCATTGCGCTGGTCGCCCCGCTCGCCGAATGCGTCGAGGCCGCCGAACGAATTCGACAACTCGTCAACCACTGACTACCGAGACCACTATGAATCCACCCTCTCCGCGACAAGGACAACACATGCACCCGATTCAGGCCCTGATTGAAGAATCCTTCGAACGGCGCGCCGACATCACCCCGGCCACCGTCAGCCCTGAACTCAAGGCCGCCATCGACCAGGTCATCGCCGAACTCGACGGCGGCCGTCTGCGCGTAGCCGAAAAAATCGATGGCCAGTGGGTCACGCATCAATGGGTCAAAAAAGCCGTGCTGCTGTCGTTCCGCATCCGCGACAACGTCGTCACCGACGACGGCGTGACCCGCTACTACGACAAAGTGCCGACCAAATTCGGCGACTGGCACGAAGAGCAGTTCCGGGCCGGCGGCTTCCGCGTGGTGCCCAACGCCATGGTGCGCAAGGGCTCGTTCATCGCCAAGAACGCGGTGCTGATGCCCTCTTACGTCAACATCGGCGCCTACGTCGACGAAGGCACCATGGTGGACACCTGGTCGACCGTCGGCTCCTGCGCCCAAATCGGCAAGAACGTGCACTTGTCGGGCGGCGTCGGCATCGGCGGTGTGTTGGAGCCGTTGCAGGCCAACCCGACCATTATCGAGGACGATTGCTTCATCGGCGCCCGCTCCGAAATCGTCGAAGGCGTCATCGTCGAGGAGGGCTCGGTGATCTCCATGGGGGTCTACATCGGCCAGTCGACCCGCATCTACGATCGCGAAACCGGCGAAATCCACTACGGCCGGGTGCCGGCAGGTTCGGTGGTCGTCTCCGGCAACCTGCCGTCCAAGGACGGCAGCTACAGTCTGTACTGTGCCGTCATCGTCAAGAAGGTCGATGCAAAAACCCGGGCAAAGACCAGCATCAACGAACTGCTGCGCGGTAGCTAAACGCATCGCAAAAGGCCGCCGGCAAAGCCTCCGGCGGCTTATCCGGCATCATTCACAACGTTGTCATTTGGCTAAATCGGACTAAATCGATAAAATTACGTTTGATACCGAACAAAAGCACGCTGGTTCACTTTCCAAAATAAACATCGGATTCTTCGTGCCTTCAGATTTTTTTATTGAGCTCAGGAACGTCAGTTTCGCCTACGATCGACGGCTGATCCTGAAAAATATCAACTTGCGCATCCCTCGCGGACAGCTGGTCGCGATCATGGGCGGCAGCGGCAGTGGCAAGACCACGCTGTTGCGCCTGATCTCGGGTCAATTCCGTCCGCAACAAGGCGAAGTGCTGGTCGACGGCAAGGACGTGGCCAAGATGGGCCACGCCGAGTTGTTCGCCCATCGCCGCCGCATGGGCATGCTGTTTCAATTCGGCGCGCTGTTTACCGACCTGTCGGTATTCGACAACGTCGCCTTTCCGCTGCGCGAGCACACCGACTTGCCCGAGAGCATGATCCGTGATCTGGTGCTCATGAAACTCAACGCCGTTGGCCTCTTCGGCACCCAGGAACTGATGCCGGCCGAACTGTCCGGCGGCATGGCGCGGCGGGTGGCGCTGGCGCGCGCCATCGCGCTCGACCCGGCGCTGATGCTCTACGACGAGCCGTTCACCGGGCTTGACCCGATTTCGCTCGGCGTGATCGCTTTGCTGATCAAGAAGCTCAACGACGCGCTGGGCACCAGCGCCATCATGGTCACCCACGACGTGCATAAATCGCTCGATATCGTCGACCACGTCTATTTCGTCGCCAACGGCGAGGTCATCGCCGAAGGCACACCGGAACAGGTGCGCGCCGCGGCGTCGCCTTGGGTGCAGCAGTTCGTGCGCGGCGAGGCCGACGGCCCAGTGCATTTCGCCTATCCGGCCAATCGTGGCCTAACCGACGACTTGGGCGTAGAGGGAGGCGGCCATGCTTGATTTCCTGATTTCGCCACTGCGCAAACTCGGCCACACCAGCATCAACGCCATTTGGCGCCTGGGCTACGCCAGCCGCTTCCTGATCTCGATTCTGATGTATTCCGGCCAAAGCCTGATGCGCTTCTCGCTCGTGATCCGCGAAGTGTATTTTGCCGGCGTCCTGTCGTTGATCATCATCATCGTTTCCGGCCTGTTCGTGGGCATGGTGCTCGGTCTGCAGGGGTACAACACGCTGGCGCGCTTCGGCTCGTCCGATGCGCTGGGCGCGCTGGTGGCATTGTCGTTGCTGCGTGAACTCGGCCCGGTGCTGGCCGCGCTGCTATTTGCCAGCCGCTCGGGCTCAGCCATGACGGCAGAGATCGGCCTGATGAAGACCACCGAACAGCTCGACGCCATGAGCGTCATGGCGGTCAATCCGGTGGCCCGCGTCGTGGCGCCGCGTTTCTGGGCCGGTGTCATCTCCATGCCCGTGCTGGCGGCGCTGTTCAACGTCATGGGCATCTTCGGCGGCTACCTGGTCGGCGTGGTCATGATTGGCCTCGACGCCGGCACGTACTGGTCGCAGATGAACAACGCCGTCGACTTGCATTTCGACGTGGTCAACGGACTGATCAAGAGCCTGGTATTCGGCATCGCGGTCACACTGATTGCTGTCTTCGAAGGCTACGACGCCACGCCGACCGCCGCGGGGGTATCCTCCGCCACCACCCGCACCGTGGTGACCTCGGCGCTGGTGATTCTGGCCCTTGATTTCGTCCTGACAGCCTTCATGTTTTAGGAAAAACCAATGAAACGCTCTACTATTGATTTGTGGGTCGGGATTTTTGTCGCCATCGGCATCGCCTGCGTCGTCTTCCTCTCGCTGAAAGTGGCCAACCTGACGCCGCAGAGCGCCGACAGCACCTACGTGCTGACCGCCGACTTCGACAATATCGGCGGCTTGAAAATCAAAGCGCCCGTCAAATCGTCCGGCGTGGTGGTCGGACGCGTGACCAACGTCGAGCTCGATACGCAACGCTACGTGGCGCACGTCACGATGGCCCTCGACAGGCACTACCAGTTCAGTCGCGATACCAGTGCCGAAATCCTGACTTCCGGCCTATTGGGGGAACAGTACGTCGGCCTGACCGAAGGCGGCGATCCGGATACGCTCAAGCCGGGCGATCGTATTACCATCACCTCGTCCGCGCTGGTCCTGGAACAACTGATCAGCAAATTCATGCTCAGCTTTGCCGAAAAGGGCGACTCGAACAGCGGCAAAAACGCCAGCGCCGCCCAATAAATCGAATCTCACTAGCGAAATGAACTAATACCATGAAGAAACTGTTCTTTACCCTGTTACCCCTTCTTGCCTTGGCCATGCCGGTTATCGCGCGAGCGGATGTATCGCCGGTCGATTTCGTGCGCGACAACTCCAAACAAGTCATGGAGACGCTGAAGAAGGACGATGGCCACAATACGCGCAAGGTGCGCGAGCAAGTCGAGGCCATGGTGCTGCCGAAGTTCGACTTCAAGCGCATGACGGCCCTGGCCGTTGGCAAGAGCTGGCGCACCGCCACGCCGGACCAGCAAGATCAGTTGGCCACGCAATTCCAGACCCTGCTCGTGCGTGTCTACGCGTCCACGATGACGCGTTACAAGAATGCTCAAATCGACGTCAAACCGAACGCCATCCTGAATAACAGCGGCGCTGAGGCCATCGTGCACACCGAAGTGACCTTGCCCAACAGCAGCAACGGTCAAAAGCCGGTCTCGGTCGACTACACGTTGTACAAGACGACCCAAGGATGGCGCGTCTTCAACGTCAGCGTCGAGGGCGCGAGCCTGGTGACCGCCTATCGCAGCCAATTCGACACCGAGGTGCGTAACACCGGTGTGGACGGCTTGATCAAGCTGCTGAAGGACAAGAACGCCAAGCTGGCAGCGCAGCAAGCGGGTGCCTGATCGATGCAGATCAAGCTGCAGGGCCGGCTCGATATGGACCGTTGCGGCGCGCTGGCGCGTGAGCTCGGCGGCGAACTGAAACAGGATGGCCAACTCGTGCTGGATTTCGCCGGCAGCGAGATGGCCGACTCGGCCGCGCTGGCGCTCATTCTCGAGCTTTCCCGCGCCGCACAGACGAAACGCGCCAAATTGAGGCTGCAGCACGTGCCGGCAGGCTTGGCCGCGCTGGCCACGCTATATGGCGTCGAGCCGCTGATTCAACCCTTAACGGAAAACGACCGATGAAAGCCGCGCAGATTGCCGTGCTCAGCACCCTCTTGCTGGCCACCGGCTGTGCCACCCATCCGAGCAATCCACAAGACCCGCTCGAACCGTTTAACCGCTCCATCTACACGTTCAACGACAAGCTGGACCGGGCGGTGGCCAAACCGGTCGCCAAGGCCTATCGGCAGGTCACGCCGCAACCGGTGCGCACCGGGGTCAACAACTTCTTCGACAACCTGCTCGACGCCTACAGCTTCGTCAACGACGTGCTGAGCGTCCAGCCGGTCAAGGCGATGAACGATCTGATGCGCGTGGCCGTCAACACCACTTTCGGGGTGTTCGGCTTGGTCGACTTCGCCACGCCGATGGGCTTGCAAAACAACAAGACCACCTTGGGCGACACGCTGGCGCGTTGGGGTTGGAAAGACAGCAGCTATCTGGTGCTGCCGGTACTCGGTCCATCCACGGTGCGTGATGGACTCGGCACCGCCACGACGCTGTATGTCGGACCAGAGCGCCGCATCTTGTTCAAGGACCCCGCCACAGCCAACACGGCCGCTGGCTTGCTGTTCGTCAGCAAGCGCGAGCGTCTGCTGGATGTCACCGATGCGGTGGACGAAGCCGCCATCGACCCCTACAGCTATACGCGGGATGCCTTCCTGCAATTGCGCGCCGCGCAGATCCGAGGAAGCCAGGCATCGGCGCCCGCTGCGGCGACGCCTGCCGCCGACGACATGGACATCGATCAGCTGGTGGCGCCGGACGCCGCGCCGAGCTCCGCGCCGGCCAGCGTCAAACCCGACGCGTCGGCGCCGCGCTAAGCCCTAACGTCCCATCAAGCATGAGTTGCCGGTATGATCGTATGCCGGCAACTCATTCTTTTTTAACCTTTTTCCAATACATAATTACTGACAGTTATCCGTCATGCGAATATAATTCGCGTCTCTTTGCCGATTATAGAATCCTATGTCCAGCGCCATCTCGATCGACTCGGTCGGTAAGCATTTCGGTACGTTGACCGCGCTCGATCAAGTCAGCTTCACCGTCGAACCCGGAGAGTTTTTCGCCCTGCTAGGCCCTAACGGCGCCGGCAAGACCACCTTGATCAGCATCCTCGCCGGCCTGACCCGGCCAGACAGCGGCCACGTGCGCGTCATGGGGCACGATGTGCAGCGAGATTTCCGCGAAGCGCGCAAACGACTCGGCGTCGTCCCGCAAGAATTGGTGTTCGATCCCTTTCTCTCGGTACGCGAGACGCTGCAATTTCAATCCGGCTATTTCGGCTTAACCCGTAACGATGCCTGGATCGACGAACTGCTGTTCAAGCTGGGACTGTCGGATAAGGCGCAGGCCAACATGCGCGCTCTGTCCGGCGGGATGAAGCGCCGGGTCATGGTGGCACAGGCGCTGGTGCACCGCCCGCCCGTCATCGTGCTCGACGAGCCGACCGCCGGCGTCGACGTCGAACTGCGCCAAAGCTTGTGGCACTTCGTGCGCGAACTGAACCAGGCGGGCCACACGATCGTGCTCACCACGCACTACCTGGAAGAGGCGCAGGAGCTGTGCAGCCGCATCGCCATGCTGAAAAAGGGCAAGCTGATCGCCTTGGAAGACAAGACCAAGCTGCTGGCACATAGTGCGCGCCGCGAAGTGGCGTTGAAACTGTCCGCGCCGTTGCCCGACACCCTGCAGCAATGGCCATCCAGGGTCGAGGACGATCGCATCGTGCTGCAGCTCGCCGACATTGCCGAATTGGAACAAGTGCTGGCCAGACTGCGCGAGGCCGGTGTGGAGGTGCGGGAGTTGAGCGTGATCGAGACCGATCTGGAAGACGTTTTCGTCAAAATGATGCAGGGGGGCAACTGATGCAAGGCTTCCTCACGCTGCTGAAAAAGGAATTGGTTCGCTTCTGGAAAGTGTCGTTTCAGACCGTGGCCGCGCCGGTGCTGACCGCTCTGCTCTACCAGTTGATTTTCGCTCACGCGATGGCCAGTCATATCGAGGTGTATGCCGGCGTCAGCTACGCCACCTTCCTCATTCCTGGCCTGGCGATGATGTCGATGACGCAAAACGCCTTTGCCAATGGCTCCTCCAGCCTGATCCAGTCCAAGATCACCGGCAATATCGTGTTCTTGCTCTTGCCGCCGCTGACCGCGCTCGACTTTTTTGCCGCCTATCTGCTGGCTGCCATCGTGCGCGGTTTGGTGGTCGGGCTGGGCGTTCTGGTCATCACCGCCTGGTTCGGCCTGCCGTGGCCGGCGCATCCGCTCTGGGTGCTGCTTTTTGCCACACTGGGCTGTGGCGCGTTGGGTGCGCTCGGCGTCGTCGCTGGTATTTGGGCCGAAAAATTCGATCAGTTGGCGGCGTTTCAGAACTTTTTGATCATGCCTCTGACATTCTTATCAGGGGTTTTTTATTCGATCAACTCCCTGCCGCCATTCTGGAAGGCCGTCTCGCACTTCAATCCGGTGTTCTATATGATTGATGGCTTCCGCTACGGTTTTTTCGCTCAGTCGGATACCGACCCATGGCTAGCCCTGGGCGTGGTCGGCCTGAGTTTCATCGTGATTTCGGCATTGGCGCTGGCACTGATCAAGTCTGGCTATAGATTGCGCCACTAACCGCGCACTACTTTCAGGAACACACATGGTTACCGCTGAACAAGTCAAACAATACATCGCCGCCGGGCTCGACTGCTCGCACCTCGACGTCGAGGGCGATGGCCATCATTTCTACGCCACCGTGGTATCGGAAGCGTTCGCCGGCAAGCGGCTGGTCGACCGCCACCGTCTGATCAAGGAGGTCATCAAGACACGCTTGCTCAACAATGAAATTCACGCGCTTTCCATCGTCAAGGCGCAAACGCCGGAAGAATGGCAGAAGCAGCAAGGTTGAATCGCGCGTTGCTAGCCGCCCAGCCGTGACGGCGCGTCGGCTAGCAACGCATCGATGACGATACGCAATTTGCGCGGCATCTGACGCGTCTCGGGCCAAACGAGATGCACCGGATAGGCTGCAATGGCGTAGTGATTCAAGACCGTCACCACCTTCCCCGCCCGCAACGCCCCCTGGCAAGCCACGTCGGCAGTCTGGCGATGCCGAGCCCCGACTGTGCCGCAGTCAACATCACATCCAACTCGTCGATACAAAATCGCGCGGTGATCGCGGCGCCCCTCGCGCGGCCAAGTCGGCTGGCGCGGCGATCCTGGGCGGCGTGATGCTTGGGTCGGTGCGCAGGGAAGTAAAGGGATCGATCAAACAGATAGCGTGATCAAAAGCAAAAAGCCCAGACCTTGTGGTCTGGGCTTTCGTATGGGGCGTCTGGCGGTGTCCTACTTTCACACGGCGAATGCCGCACTATCATCGGCGCTAAGGCGTTTCACGGTCCTGTTCGGGATGGGAAGGCGTGGGACCACCTCG